>NZ_JAMXRY010000028.1:0-65111 GCF_024124525.1 Halomonas sp. OfavH-34-E
GACCCTCAACGCCATGCTGGCGCGCTCCGGCATCCTCGTCGAAGGCGGCGTGGCCACCAGCAGCGAGGCGCCCCCCGGCGGCGCCCGTCGCCTGGCAGCGGTGGACGGCAAGCCGCTGCAGGAGATCCTGCTGCGCATGCTCAACTACTCCAACAACTACATGGCCGATGTGCTGGCGCTGGATCTGGTGGAGGGGCCGCGGGTCGAACTCGATCAGGCCGGTGCGGCGCTGGAGGCCTTCGTCGCCCGGGTGCCCGGCCACGGCGAGGTGACCCTGGAAAGCGGCAGCGGCCTGACCACCGGTAACAAGATCTCGGCCCGGGGCGGCAACGCTCTGCTCGAGTACATGTTCGGGCGGGCGGACCTGTTCCCGGTGTTCAACGCCGGCCTGCAGGCCCCGACCAACGGCCCCATGCGCTTTATCCGGCGCGGCTCGCCGACCTTCCAGAGCCACGTGACGCTCAAGACCGGCACCCTCAATCAGCCGGTGGCGGTACGCGCGGTAACCGGCTACTTCCGTACCGCCAGCCACCGCTTCGGCGTTTTCACCGTGCTGGTCAACGGCACCGCCAACACCCCTTACATCAGCTGGGCCAGGGTCCTTGACCTGGTATCCCTGGATCTCGACCGCATGATTGCCAACCACTGAGGGGCCGGGAGCGCCCCTTTCGCCACGAGGAACCCTCATGAAGCCCGGACACACCGGCTGGCGCCACCTGATTCACTCGACGCGTTACTCGCTCAAGGGCCTGCGGGCCGCCTTTCGTCACGAATCTGCCTTCCGTCAGGAGCTCGCGCTGTGCCTGGTGCTGGTACCGCTGGCCTGGTGGATCGGTGACACCCCGGTGGAGTGGATCCTGCTGGTCGGTAGCTGCTTCATGGTGCTGATCGTGGAACTGCTCAACAGTGCCATCGAGAGCGTGGTCGATCGCATCGGCCCCGAGCGCCATGTGCTGTCCGGTCGGGCCAAGGACATCGGCTCGGCGGCGGTGATGCTGTCGCTGGCGATGGCGGGGCTGACCTGGGGACTGCTGGCCGTGGAGAAATTCCTGATGGCATAAGCGGCCGTGCTCACAGGCCCGGGCTTGAGTATGCTCAGGGGAGGAGCACAGGCCCAGGCCCGCCGTGATCTGCGCACGGGGGCGACGAGTGAACAAGGAGAGCCGCCATGCAGCTGAGCCAGGATTTCTTGCCCCGAGACGACATCCCCACCGCCCTTGTCGGTGCCCTGGATGCCGCCTGGGAGCGCCTTGCCTCGCGGCTCGAACAGGCAGACAACGTCGCCGAAATGAGCGGCAATGAGCCCCCCGGCGAACTTTATCAGGCATTGGAGCCCCATCGTCGGGTCGAGCTCGCCCGGGTGCTGGCGATCTCCGAGTTCGCCTGCGAGACCCTGTGTCGCCATCCCCAGTGGCTGGGTTGCCTGGACTCCAGCGGTGAGCTGGATCGTGCCTTGACGCCCGAGGCGCTCAAGCAGCTACTCGAGGAAGGCCTCGAGGCCGCCGAGGACGAAGCCGCCATGCAGGCGGCGATTCGGCGCTTTCGTGCCGCGCGCATGCTGGCCATCGTGTGGCGCGACATCAACCGTCCCGAGGGCGTCGACGCCTGGGCCACCGGTGCGGCGGTGTCGCGCCTGGCCGAGGTCTGCCTGGAAGGGGCGCTTGGCTGGCTCGAGCGCTTTGTCGAGGCCCGCTGGGGGCGTCCGGCCCCGCGCGAGGACGGCAGCGAACAGCGCCTGGTGGTGCTCGGTATGGGCAAGCTGGGCGCCGGCGAGCTGAACCTGTCGTCCGACATCGATCTGATCTTCGCCTACCCCGAGAAGGGCGAGACCCAGGGTGGGCGCAAGTCGCTGGACCACGTCGAGTACTTCACCAAGCTCGGTCAGAAGCTGATCTCGGCGCTGGACCCGGTGACCGCCGACGGCTTCGTCTTTCGCGTCGACATGCGCCTGCGCCCGCTGGGTGACGGTGGCCCCCTGGTTGGCAGCTTTTCTTCGCTGGCCGGCTACTACCAGGATCAGGGCCGCGAGTGGGAGCGCTACGCCATGCTCAAGGCGCGCCCGGTGGCCGGCGACATCGACGCCGGCTATGAGCTGTTGTCGAGCATCCGTCCCTTCGTCTACCGCAAGTACCTGGACTTCGGCGCCATCGAGTCGCTGCGCGAACTCAAGGCGATGATCAATCGCGAGGTCCGTCGCAAGGGCATGCAGGGCAATATCAAGCTGGGGCCCGGCGGCATCCGCGAGGTGGAGTTCATCGTTCAGGCGTTTCAGCTGATCCGCGGCGGGCGGGATACGGAGCTGCAGGTAACCTCGCTGAAGACCGCCATGCAGCGGCTGCCGGAGTTGGGCCTGCTGCCCCAGGAAGTGATCGACGAACTGCTGCCGGACTACGCCTTTCTGCGCGACCTGGAGCACGCCATCCAGGCCCTCGAGGACCGCCAGACCCAGGCGCTGCCCGACGACGACCTCGACCGCGAGCGGGTGGCGCTGGCCATGAACGCCCAGGGCTGGCCGGCGCTGATGGCGCGCCTGGACGAAGTGCGTGGGCGGGTGCGCAAGCACTTCGACGCGGTCATCAGCGACCCCGAGGACGAGGTCGAGGAAGATGGCGTCGACGAGGGTGCCAGTCTCGATACCTGGCGCCAGCTATGGCGCGGCGAGCCGGACGACGACGAGGCCCAGGCGACACTGCAGGACGCCGGCTTCGACGATGCCGCCACCGCACTCAAGCGAATCAAGGGACTGGCCGGGTCACGCCAGGTTCAGGCCATGCAGCGGGTGGGCTACGAGCGCCTCGATGCACTGATGCCGATGCTGCTGGACGCGGTGGCCGAGAGCGAGGCCCCGGATGCGGCGCTTGAGCGGGTGCTGCCGTTGATCGAGGCGGTGCTCAGGCGCACCGCCTATCTGGCGCTGTTGCGCGAGAACCCCGACGCCCTGGGCCACCTGATGAAGCTGTGCGGCGCAAGTCCCTGGATCGCCGAACAGATCGCCCGCTACCCGATCCTGCTCGACGAGCTGCTGACCCCGGACACCCTCTACACCCCGGCGGACAAGGCGCGCCTGGCCGACGAGCTGCGCCAGACCTTGGCGCGGATTCCCGAGGACGACGAGGAAGCCCAGCTCGAGGCACTGCGGGTGTTCAAGCACGCCCAGGTGCTGCACGTGGCGGCCTCGGACATCGCCGGCACCCGCCATCTGATGAAGGTCAGCGACTACCTCACCTACATCGCCGAGGTGATCCTCGACGCCGTGCTGGCCATGGCCTGGAAGACCCTGACCCGCAAGCACGGCTATCCACTGGGCAAGGACGGCGAGCGCGCCGGTAAAGCGCCGGAGTTTCTGATCGTCGGCTACGGCAAGCTTGGCGGCATCGAGCTTGGCTACGGCTCGGATCTCGACCTGGTGTTCCTGCACGACTGCGCCTCCCAGGGCGAGACCGATGGCAAGCGCGTGATCGACAACACTGTGTTCTTCACCCGGCTGGGCCAGCGCATCATCCACCTGCTGTCGGCGGTGACGCCGGCCGGTTCGCTCTACGAGGTCGACATGCGGCTGCGCCCCTCGGGCAACTCTGGTCTGCTGGTCAGCCCGCTCAAGGCCTTCGCCGAGTACCAGCGCGAGCAGGCCTGGACCTGGGAACATCAGGCGCTGGTGCGCTCCCGGGTGGTGGCCGGCGACGCGACCCTGGCCGAAGGCTTCGAAGAGGTGCGCCGGGAGATCCTCGGCCGCGAGCGCGATCGCGAGGCGCTGCGCGAGGAGGTGGTCAAGATGCGCCACAAGATGCGCGATCACCTGGGCTCGAAGGGCTCCGCCGATACCTTCGACCTCAAGCACGACCCCGGCGGCATGGTCGACATCGAGTTCCTGTGCCAGTACGCGGTGCTGGCGCTGTCTCACCAGACACCGGAGCTGATGCGCTTCAGCGACAACATGCGCATCCTCGAGACCCTGGAGGAGACCGGCCATCTCGAGGCCGACGAGGCCCTGGCGCTGCGCGACGCCTACCTGGCCGCGCGCAGCGCAAACCACCGCGCTGCGCTGACGCGGGAAAGCGCCCGCGGCGACGTCGAGGCGTTCAAGGACCACCGCCGAGCCATCATCGACGCCTGGAAAGCCTGGCTGGAGCCTGAACAGGGGTGAGCTGGCCTTCATGCACGCTGGACCGCGCTGATTCTGCGTCTAGTTCAACCTGACGCCCCGCCACAAGAACGCCGCCATGGGAGACCATGGCGGCGTTCTCGTCTTTCAGTCTGCTGAGGGACGAAGGGACGTCAGCTGCGAGGTGCCAGCTTGATGTCCCGGTGGCGGGCGCGCTGAGCGAAGCCCGTCACGCCTGCTCCTTTCGCTAAAGCGTCAGACCTGCCAGGGCCTGGTCCAGCCCATGAAGGTCCTCAATGATGGTGGTATCGATGGAAAATGGCGAGGCTTCGCCGGGGGAACCCACTCCGACAAAGGCGGTGCCATTGGAGCGTGCGGCGCGGTAGTCGTTGTAGGAGTCGCCGACCATCACCGTGCGCCGGGCCAGCTCCTCAGTGTCGCCACCGCGCCCTTGTCTGGCGAGCAGATTGCCCAGGGCGGTCACCTTGTCGGGGGGCGCGCCAATGACGTCGTCGAAGTAGCGTGACAGTCCACGCTCGGTGACACAGTCGGCCAGTTCCTGCTGGGGTGTAGCGGACAGGAGCACCAGTGGGCAGGTTCCCTTCCAGCGCTCGAGGGCCTCCTGAGCGCCGGCAATCATCGGCGCCTCGGCCATCAGTCGTTGCATGCGCTGACGAAAGCGCTGGCACAGCTCAGCGATTCTCGCCTGGCTCGGCGGACGGCCGAGAATCTGGCCCTCGATATGGCGAAACTTCACCTCGCGGGGCTGGCCGCTGCGCCGCCCCAGGTAGGCTGCCACCGCCTGTCGCACCGGCGCCGCCTGGTCGTCGTAGAGTGCGGCGAAGGCCGCGCGTTTGAGTCGAGCGGAGTCTAGAATCACCCCATCGCAGTCGAACACCAGCATGCGGGGAGTAAAGCGGTCAGGGATCACTGGCGCTCCATCAGCAAGGTTCAACATCACCATAAAAGACACAGGGCGCGCGGAGCGCCCTGTGTCTTTGGGGGCAGGCCGACACCATGGTCGACAAAAAGCCAGCCACTGCGCCTTTCACCATGCCTGTTTACGCCTGACGCTTGAGCTTGCCGTTGACCCAGGCCTTGGCCGGGGTCTGGCCGAGCAGCACCAGAGCGATGACGGTGGTCAGCACCAACGACAGCGGGTTGGTGATCAGCGCCAGCAGGAACTGGCCGCCACTGTCGCCCACCGAGGACATGGCCTGGCGATAGGTCTCGTCGAGCAGCGGGCCGAGAATTACGCCGAGGATGATCGGTCCCATCTGGAAATTGAACACCTTGAGCCAGTAGCCGAGGATGCCGAAGCCGAGCATCCAGTACACCTCGGTCATGTTGCTGTTGATGGAGTAGGTGCCGACCACGCACAGCACCAGAATCAGCGGTATCAGGATCGCCTTGGGTACCTCCACCACCTTGGAAAACACCTTGATACCGGTGAGCCCGAAGATCAGCAGGAAGATGTTGGCCAGGGCCAGATTGCCCACGGTGAACCAGAAGATGTGCGGCGTCTCGATCATCAGCATCGGCCCGGGATTGAGCCCGTGGATGACCAGGGCGCCGATGATCACCGCAGTGACCGCGTCGCCCGGCATGCCCAGCGTCAGCATGGGCACGTAGGCCCCACCCACGGCGGCATTGTTGGCGGTTTCCGGTGCCACCAGGCCTTCGTAGGCGCCTTCACCGAAGGGTACCTTGGGGTTCTTCACCGTGCGCTTGGCATGGTCGTAGGCAAACAGCGAGGCGATATCGCCGCCGGTGCCGGGCAGCGCGCCGACGACGACACCGATGATGGCGGTGCGCACCGATAGCGGCAGGAACTTCAGCACCATCTTGAGCGGGGGAATGATCTTGTCGACCTTCTGCTTCACAGGCACCTTGTTGAGATTGTGCAGTTGGTAGAAGGCCTCGGCGACGCCGAACAGACCGATCATCACCACCACATAGTGGATGCCCCCCATCAACTGCATGTTGCCCATGGTCAGGCGCGGCGTGGCGGTGACCATGTCCAGGCCAACCAGGCCGATGGCGGCGCCCAGCGCCACCGAGAAGATGCCACGAGCCAGCGACTTTCCTGACAGGGTACTGACCAGCAGCAGACCCAGCACGGCGATCAAGAAGTAGTCACGCGGGGCAAATTCCAGGGCCATGTCGGCCAGGTAGGGTGCGGTTCCGGCGAGCACCAGGGTGCCGAGCAGACCGCCGATGACCGACATCACCGTGCTTAGCCCGATGGCGCGACCGGCCTCGCCCTTCTGGGCCAGCGGGTAGCCATCGAAGGCGGTGGTCACCGCCGAAGGCGCGCCGGGAATGTTCAGCAGGATGGCGGTACGTGAGCCGCCGTAGACGCCGCCGACGTAGATGCCGACCATCAGTGCCAAGGCATTGTTGATGTCCCAGGTGAAGGTGAAGGAAATCAGGATCGAGACGGCCATGGTCACCGACAGGCCGGGGATGGCGCCGATGTAGATGCCGCCGAGGGTGCCGAGCGCGGTCAACAGCAATAGCTGCGGGTCGAGCCAGGCCATGGCGAAGTAGGCGAAGGTGTCGTTCATGGGGCCTCCGGGCTCACGGCAGGTAGACGCGGAACACCAGCGTGAACAGCGCGTAGATGATGGCGATGGAAACGCCGGAGATGATCAGTGAGCTCACCACCTTGCCGCCGCGAAAGTAGATGAACATCAGCGCCAGGAAGATGAAGGTGCTGACGTAGAAACTGATCCAGGCGATGGCGAACAGATAGGTGATGGCGATCAGCGAGAAGACCACGATATGCGCCTTGAAGTGCTCGCCGACAAAGGCCTTGAGCTCGTCGCCGGCACTACCGAGTTCCTGTGGGCGGCGCTTGCGTCGGTGGCTCACCAGAATCACCACCGAGGAAGCCAGCATGATCAGGCCAAGCCCAATGGGAAAGGAGCCGGGAGAATTCAAGGAAGGGATACCGTCGATGCGGTAGGCCTCGTAGAGGAAGGCGAGGCTGAACAGCAAAAGCAGCCAGTCGAATACCTTCTCGCCTGGCTTGACGACCTCAAACTCCTGGGTATCGGAAGGGTGTTCGTCGTTCATGGCAGGGGTCTCGTGTCAGGGATCCCAGGACGGGGCGCTTTCGATGGGGCTCGAGCCAGCGAGCTGTCGAGACTGTCACCGTTGCGCCTGCCTTGAGTCCTGTCGCCAGGCACCGAACGTGTCGCGCACGCCGGTGCCGGTCGGGGAAGGGCGCTGCCCAGGGCAGCGCCGGTGTTGGCCGCTGTGGTCGGCTGGGCTTATTCGGTGGCCGCGGCCTGATCGCCGGGACGGGCGATGCCGAGGTCCTCCGGCGAGGTGTCGACGCTGCCCGCCTCGAACATCGACCAGGCGGTGACCGACTGCCAGTTGTCGAGATAACGCTCGGCCTCTTCGCCCTTGAGGTTCAGCGGTTCGGCACCGAAGTTCTCGAGGAAGGCCTGGAAGTCGTCGTTGGCTACCGCCTTGGCATAGGCGTCTTCGAGCACGGCCTTGACGTCATCCGGGGTCTCTTCGCGCACGAATACGCCCCAGAACGGCCCCCATGGCAGGAAGCTCTCGATTTCGGGCAGTGCCTCGGTGATGGGCGGCACTCCGGGCAGCGATTCGATCTCCTCGCCGGTCACGACGGCCAGTCCCTTCATCTTGCCGCTACGGATCTGCTCGCCCACCGCCGCCAGGCTCAGCGGCATGAAGTCGATGTGGTCGCCGAGCATGGCGGTGATGCCCGGGCCGTCACCACCGAAGGTGACGGTGCGCACATCGAGCTCATCCACAGCGTTGATCATGGCGTGAACGGTGCTCGGCAGGCCTCCGGCGCCGGTACCGCCCATGCGCAACTCGCCAGGATTTTCCTTGGCGTGGGCCATCAACTCGCTGAAGGAGTCAAAGGGGCTGTCCGCCGGCGCGGCGATGACCACCAGGCCCTGGCCGATGATATTGACGGTGTGCATGTCGTCATAACTGAAGTTGGCCAGTCCCATGATCGGGTAGAGCTGGGGGTTTTCGGCACCGTAAAGAAGGTTGTAGCCGTCCGGGCGCTGGGTCATGACGTGGTTCATGCCGATCACGCCGGTACCGCCGGGGCGGTTGGTAAGCACCACGCTGGCATCGAGGATTTCCTCGACATGGGGCGTCAGGCTGCGGGCGACGTTGTCGGTGGCGCCACCGGCACCCCACTGGATGGTGCCGGTCAGGTTACGCTCGGGGTAGTCGGCCTGAGCGCTGGCGGCGAGGCCGAGGGAGCCAAGGGCAATGGCGGCGGTCAGTGTCTTCAGCGTTGTGGTGGGCATGCAGTCCTCCGGGGATGTCTTGTTGATATGGCGGGAGGCTTTTCCCGCTTGGCCCTACCTTAATATGTAGCTGCTATGGCTGGGCCTGTTGGTGAACGCGTGATGCGATTCGAGATCCTGTAGCGAGATCGTAGAAATGATCAGGGCGTTCGCTTTGCGAACCAAAGTCCTTTATACGAACAGTAGAGGTGGGCCGGTGGAGAGTCAACGTATGTGAAGGGCATCTACGACCATGGTTGCATGCTTTGAATGGTGGAATGGTGCCTTGTGAAGGGGAGGTGCGACAAAAGGATAATGCCCGTTGCTACGGTCGGTGGACGTCCCTGGGTATGACAGGGCGCGACCCAGCCCCATAGGCCGGGGCCAGGACACGGCGGGGCTCCGCGTCGGTTGGTTTCGACGACTTATACCTTTGGCCTAGTCGATGTGCTTGCCAAAGGGGGGCGATTGTCGTGCATAATGCGAACATAAAGTCGCTATGCGAACTCGTGGGCAGCATGAACGTAGTGTCAGATCCCGCAGCGCCTGGCGATATTCTTGTTACCCAATGCGTCCAGGCGACAGTCACGGATGCCCGGAGGACAGCATGCGCTCCATCGCCACGGTTTGCCTCAGCGGTGATCTTCGCTCCAAGCTTGAGGCCATCGCTCGCGCCGGCTTCGGCGGCGTGGAAATCTTTGAAAACGACTTGATTTCCTTCGATGGCTCACCCGCCGACATCCGCGAACTGTGTCAGCGTCTGGGGCTTGCCATCGTTGCCTTTCAGCCGTTTCGCGACTTCGAAGGCATGCCAGAGCCGGCCCGCTCGAAAAATCTGCTTCGGGCCCAGCGCAAGTTCGATGTCATGGAGGAGCTCGGCACCGATTTCATGCTGGTGTGCTCCAACGTGTCGCCGCAGTCTCTGGCGGACAGCGATCGTATCGTCGAGGACCTGCGTGAGCTTGCGAGCCTCGCCCAGGCGCGGGGACTACGCATCGGCTATGAGGCGCTGGCCTGGGGACGTCATGTCTCGGATTACCGTGATGCCTGGGAACTGGTGCGGCGTGCCGATCATCCTGCCCTGGGGGTCGTACTCGACAGCTTCCACATCCTGTCCCGTGGGCACGACCCTGCCGCTATTGCGGATATCCCACGCGACAAGATCTTCTTCGTTCAGGTCGCCGACGCCCCGCTGCTGGATATGGACGTGTTGCAGTGGAGCCGCCACTTCCGCTGCTTCCCCGGGCAGGGGCGCTTGCCGCTGACATCATTCATGCAGGCGCTGGCGAAGACCGGGTACGACGGCCCGCTGTCCCACGAGATATTTTCCGACGCCTTTCGTGCCGCGCCCGCCGACGTGACCGCCAAGGATGGCATGCGCTCGCTGATCTATCTGGAGAACCTGGTGCCAGAGGGCCCCTGGGCTGGCGAGATTCCGTCAGCCAGTGGCTATGAGGGCGTTCACTTCATCGAATTTACGCTGGACGAAGACAGCGCCGCGCCGCTGGGAGAATTCATCGGAGCGTTGGGCTTTCGCCATGTGGGCCGCCACCGTTCGAAGAATGTCGAGCTGTGGAAGCAGGGCGACATCCACCTGGTGCTGAACTTCGAGACAGACAGCTTTGCCCACACCTTTCGCCTGCTGCACGGCACCTCGGTGTGTGCCGTCGGTTTTCGTGTCGATGACGTGGATGCCGCGCTGGCCCGGGCCAGGGCCTTCAAGGCGCCGGTATACCGTGGTCAGGTGGGTGAGGGCGAGATGGAGATTCCGGCACTGCGCGGGGTCGAGGGCAGCCTGATCTATCTGGTCGACGAGGACGCTGCGAGAGATCTGCAGTGGCAGACCGACTTCGAGCTGTTCGATCAGGCCCGTCGCGACGAGGCCGGATTGCTGCGCATCGATCACCTTTCCTACGTACTGCCGGCGCCGCAGTTGCTGGGCTGGCAACTTTACTACCACACCGTGCTCGGTTTCGAGGCTGACACCGAAAACGAGATCGTCGATCCCCATGGGATGATGGTGTCCCAGGCGGTCAACAGTTCCGATGGCAGCATTCGCGTGCCACTGACGGTGTCTCAGGCCCAGGGAACCTTGCCGGGCCGTTTTCTCAGCGAGTTCCGCGGCGGCGTTCAGCAAATCGCCTTCGAGAGCAGCGACATTCTGGCCAGCGTCGATGAACTCCACGCCCGTGGCCTGCCGCTCTTGCGCATTCCGCCCAACTACTACGATGACCTGGAAGCGCGCTTCGATCTCGATCCGGACTTCATTGAGGCCATCAGGCAACGAAATATCCTGTTCGACCGCAACGACAGCGGTGACTTCCTGCATGCCTACACCGACACCTTCGCTGGACGTTTCTTCTTCGAGATCGTCGAGCGTCGCGGTGCCTACCAGCGCTATGGCGAGGCCAACGCCGGGATTCGTCTGGCCGCCCAGTCGGCGCAGTCCTGAAGCAGTCACACCGACAACGTATGCGGTTTGATTTTCAATGGGCCCGCGCCCGGGAGACCAGCAATGAAACTAGGCTTGATCGGCAAGGCCATCCTCCACTCCAGTTCGCCGGACCTGCACGTTCGGCTCGGCAAGCTGACAGACATCGCGACCACCTATGACCTGTTCGACGCCAATGAAGCCCCCATCGACTCGCTGGAGGACAAGGTCAGCGAGTTGATCGCCGCCGGCTATCGCGGGGTTAACGTGACCTATCCCTTCAAGGAGCGCGCGGTGGCGCTGGCCAGCAGCGCCAGCGAAGGCGTGAGGATGGTCGGGTCGTCCAATACCCTGGTGTTCGAGGCCAATGGCATTCACGCGGAGAACACCGACTTCACCGGGTTCATGAGCGGTTACCGCGCCACCCTGGGGGAGCGCTCCCCCGGCCGTGTCCTGCTGATCGGTACCGGTGGTGTCGGCAAGGCTGCGGCCTTCGGTGTGGCCCGGCTTGGCGCCAGTGAGGTGTTGCTGGTGGACCTGGAAGCGGCCAAGGCCGAGCAACTGGCCGAGGAACTGCGACGTTTCGGCTTTTCCGCCCGGGCGGTGACCGCAGATGACGTGGACCGGGTCGCGCCCGACTGTGACGGCCTGGTCAACTGTACCCCGATTGGCCACGAGAAGAGCCCGGGCTGCCCGCTGGCCCCCGCGCTGCTGCGCTCCCATCACTGGATCTTTGATGCCGTCTACGTTCCTGCGGTGACCGAGTTCGTGGCAGCGGCCAGGCAAGCCGGTGCCAGCGTGATGAGCGGTGTCAGCCTGTTCGTGTTCCAGGGCGTGGACGCCTTCAAGCACTTCTGTGAGGATGAGCGAAAGCGTGCCGCTGCCGATGAGCAGGCCGCTTCCCTGTTCGCCCACTACCGGCGTGAACTGTTGAAGGAGAATCCTTGATGAGTGGCAAGGTGCTGGTCCTGCATGGCCCCAACCTCAACTTGCTGGGTACCCGCCAGCCAGAGATCTACGGCCACGAGACCCTGGCCGATATCGACAACGCGCTGCGTGAGCACGCAGTGCTCGAAGGCTGGGAGCTCGCCAGTCGCCAGAGCAATCATGAAGGTGAGCTGATCGACGCCATCCATGCCGCGCGTCTCGATGGCACTGTCGCCATCATCATCAACCCTGCAGCCTATACCCACACCTCGGTGGCGATCCTCGATGCCCTGAACGCCTTCGACGGCACGGTGATCGAGGTGCACCTGTCCAACGTGCACAAGCGCGAGAGCTTCCGCCACCACTCCTACGTCTCGCTGCGTGCCGATGGCGTCATCGCAGGGCTCGGCAGTCAGGGCTACCACGCCGCCCTGGATGCAGTGATCAGGAAGGGGTGATCGTCCTCTTTCAGGAGCAAGCAACGCTGGCGGCGACGAGAGGCCTGCTGTGGTCGAGGGCGTCGCATCGGCTATCCGGCCACTGATGAAGGAGTCGTCATGCAGCCTTTGCGTATCGCCGTGCTCGGCGCCGGCATGATCGGTCGCGAGCACATTGCTCTGGTCCAGGACTCCGCAGATTGCCAGTTGGTGGCAGTCGCCGTCGAGTCGGCTGCACCCGGCGAACTAGGCAAAACCTTTGGTGTGCCCTGCTACACGGGCTACGAGGCGTTGCTGGAACAGGAATCGCTGGACGCCGTCATCGTCGCATTGCCCAATGCCCTGCACTTGAACGCCGGACTTGCCTGTATTGAGCGAGGATTGCCGGTGTTGATGGAGAAACCGGTGGCGGACAGTCTGGCCTCTGGCCTGGCGCTGGCCGAGGCCAGCGAGTCCAGCGGTGTGGCAATGCTGATCGGCCACCATCGCCGTCACAGTCCTGACATGATCGAGTCCCGCCGAGCCATCGACGCAGGTGAGCTGGGCCGGCTGGTCGCCGTCAACGGCGTCTGGTGGTGCAAGAAGCATGACGGTTACTTCGAACCAGCCTGGCGGCGGAAGCTCGGGGCGGGGCCGGTGTTGAACAATCTGGTCCACGATATCGATTGTCTGCGCTACCTGTGCGGCGAGATCGACAGTGTCCAGGCGATGACCGCCAACCAGGCGCGAGGCTTTGAGGTGGAAGATAGCTTCGCCGTGTCGCTGAGCTTCGCCAATGGTGCCATCGGCACCTTGGTCGGCAGCGATAGCGTGCCATCGCCCTTCATGTGGGACGTGGCATCGGGCCAGTCGCCGGTGTTTCCTCACCAGCCTGAGCCCTGCTACCAGATCGGCGGCAGCCTGGGCTGTCTAAGTGTGCCGACCATGGAATTATGGCACCACCAGGAGGGTGAGGACTGGCGCAACCCGCTTTATCGCCGGCGGTTGCAGCCGCTCCGGCATGATTGCTACCCACGCCAGATGGCGCACTTCATCGACGTGGTGCGGGGTGAGCGGGCACCGGTAATCGACGCGCGGGATGGGTTGATGACGCTGGCGGCGACCCTGGCTTGCGATCGTGCCGCGCGCACCGGGATGCGAGTGCGGGTCCAGGACATGCTGGACTGCCCTAGCGATCGCGCCCACGAGTCAGCGCCAGGGTGATTCCGGCGGCGCTGATCAGCGCCGCGCCGATCCAGGTCTCCGGGCGTGGCACGTCGCCGAAGAAGATGAAGCCGAACAGCGCCGCCCAGACGATCTGCAGGTACAGAAAGGGCGAGACCAGCGAGGCCGGCGCGTAGCGCATGGCCAGGATCAGCGTGAGCTGACTGGCGGCGCCCATCAGGCCGACGAAGACAAACAGCGGCAGATCCCCCGGTGCCACCGGGGTCCAGAAGGCCGGGACCACGGCCGAGCTGACCAGGGCGCCGGCAAGGCCCGCGTAGAACAGCGAAGTGAGGGGATGGTCCTCGCGCCCGAAGCGTCGGGTGGACAGCTGGTAGAGGGCGAAACAGGCGGTCAGACCGAAGGGCAGCAGTATCGCCGGGTTGGCGCGCCAGTCCACCGGGCCCACGCAGATCACCACCCCACCGAAGCCCACCAGGATCGCCAGCCACTGGCGCCAGCCGACCCGCTCCTTGAGTAGCGGAATCGCCAGCAGGGTCACCAGCAGCGGCGAGCTGAAGTTGATGACGTAGACCTGCAGGATCGGCAGGGTGCGAAAGGCCAGGTAGGCGAAGGTGCTGGCCCCCAGCAGCAGCAGGCCACGAACGAACTGGCCGCCCAGGGATGACGTCTTCAGCATGGCCATGCCCGGCCCACGTCCCAGATAGACCAGGTAGCCGGTCAGCACCAGCATATGGCCAACGTAGCGCGCCCAAACCACCTGCACCGGCGAATAGTCCTGGGCCAGAGTCTTGACCCCGGTGTCGAGCATGCAGAACAGGAGCCCCGCCGCCAGCATGAAGGCGATGCCCTTCATCGGCCGGTCGCGATTGAGGGCCTGGGGCGGCGTCAGGGGCGTAGTGTCTGGTGTCGATGAAGGTGTGGACATGGCGGGCCGTTGGCGGTCGAAGCGGGACGGCGACATTCGGCGCCGACAAAAAAAGTAGCAAGCTAAATGATGCCTTTCATGGTACGTGAGCCAGCAGTCGGTCGCCAGCGAGTCAGCCAGGGTTGGGCATCAGGCCTCAGTCACTCGTCGGCACCGCGGGAGGTTCAGCCAAGCAGCGGCATCAGACCGGTGTGTGACAGCGCCCACAGGACGACGCTAAGGGTCACGAAGCTCGATAGCGTGCTTGCCATCAGGGCGGCGGCACCCACGCCCTCCATGCCGAAGCGCTGGGCGATCAGCGGGTAGATGCTGATCATCGGGCAGGCGGCGAAGATCATGGCGCCGGCGAAGATCAGGGGGGGCAAGGGCGCCAGGACGGTCTGGAAGGCCAGCAGCATGCCCAGCACCAGCAGCGGGTGGAGTACCAGCTTGCCGAGCATGATCTGGCCCATGTCCTTGACCATGCCGCGGATCTTGAGGCCGTACAGGGTGCCGCCGATGACGAACAGCGCAGCGGGCCCGGCGGCGCCGGCCAGCAGCTCGATGGTGCGATCCAGCGTCGCCGGCAGGCGTATTCCCAGTGCCGCCAGTGCCAGCCCCAGGCTCAGCGAGATCAGGATCGGGTTGCGGACAAGCCTGGTCAGGGTCTGGCGCAGGGCATCACCGGCGCGGGTGTCGCGCTGCTGACCGACCTCGGCCAGTACCAGGGCGCCGGGAATCACCAGCAGGATTTCGACCATCATGGTGTGGACCATGATGATACCCGCCGCCGCCTGACCCAGCGCCAGGGCAGCGATCGGGTAGGCGACAAAGCCGCTGTTGGAGGCGGACATGCCAAGGGCCTGGATGGCCCGCTCGGTGGGGGACTTCTTTTGGCGATTGCGCGGCAGCCACAGGCAGGCGACGAAGGTGGCCACGGAGCCCAGGGCGTAGGCTGCTAGCAGCGGCAGGCTGATCACCTCGCCAAGCGAGTTGCGGGTCAGGGCGCCGAGGATCAGTGCCGGCAGCGCGGCGTACAGCACGAAGTTGGCGACACCGGAGAGCTGAACCGGCGATACCAGGTTCCAGCGCCGGGCCAGAAAGCCGACGCCGATCAGCAGAAAGATCGGTGTGGTGATGGAGAGTATCGCTAGCATTCAGGCCTCCCTGCCATTGTCATACTTCCCCATGTGCGCCTGTCCCCTGTGCGCTCAGACAAAGACGATCAGCTCACGTTGGCGCGAATCTGGCGAGCCTTGCCCTGGAGCAGCGGCAGGTAGCGCTCAAGCAAGGTGTCGTGGTCGATTCTGGCGGCGTTGGTGCTGATATTGATCGCACCGATCAGCTCGCCGTTGGCGTCGAAGGCGGGTACTGCCAACGAACGCAGCCCAGAATCCAGCTCCTGATCGACGATGGCATAGCCCTGCTGGCGAGCCTGGAGGATGGCGCGCTTGAGCTCAGCCTTGTCGGTGATCGTCTTGTCGGTGAAGCGCTCGAGGGTGGTGCGCTCGATAAAGGCATCCAGTTCGTCGTCGGTCTTCTGTGCCAGCAGCATGCGCCCCATCGAGGTGTAGGCGGCGGGCAGCCGCGTGCCCACCGACAGGGTGATGGCCATCAGCCGCTGGCGCGACGCCGAGCGCGCCACATAGGTGACCTCATCGCCGTCGAGTACGCCAAGAGAAGAGGATTCGCCGCTTTCGGTGGTGATGTCCTCGAGCACCTGCTGGATCAGGTGCTGATAATTGTTGGCGGACAGGAAGGCGTAGCCGAGCTTGAGCACCCGCGGCGCCAGCTCGAAGTGGCGATGGTCCTTGCGCACATAGCCCAGGGCATGCAGCGTCAGCAGAAAGCGTCTGGCGCGGGCACGGTTCATGCCGGTGCGCGTCGCCACCTCACTCAAGGTCATCCGAGGGTGGGCCTCGTCGAAGGCCAGAATGACGTCGAGGCCGCTGGCGAGGGCAGTGACGAAGTCGCGGTCATCCGGGCTCAGGGCGGCGTCGGCCGGTGCCGTATCCATCGAGGTGTCCTTTTTTCAGATTCGAGTGTCACTAAGATCTAGTGTTGCAGTGATCGAGCGCCACGACGTGAGAGCGTTGTACAGCCCGAGCGACGATGATAGCAGGGCAGCGACCGGATACGGCCCCCGATGTCATGGCAGCAAGAAGACATTCGTCTTCTGTGGGCGACGGTTTGCTCCCGTGTTGTCGATAATCTAGCATGCTTGTTCGAGGTGCGAACACCTGTGCGACTATTGGTGGAGCGGCCACGCTGTCGCCATCGCGTGTCCTTGTCGTTGCCTCCTTGCTGCTATCCCCTTGAACTCGCCCCGGTCGATACGCCCCATTCGCTCCCCAGAAGAAGAGGAACCTTGCCATGTCCGACGCCCTGCTGAGCCATCCATTCATGAGCCAGAGTGCCCTGGAAGCCTGTCGCGACGATGACCTGGTGGCCTCGATGCTGGCCTTCGAACTCGCCCTGGCTCGCGTCCAGGAAGGTGTCGGCGCACTGCCAGCGGGCAGCGCCGGGCGCATGGCGGCGGCGCTTGAGCATCATGACTTTGACACCGCGGCCATCGCCCGGGGTATCGCCAGCGGCGGCAACGCGGCGATCCCCTTCGTCAAGGCCGGGCGAGCGGCGTTGCCGGACGAGCTCAAGGCGTGCTGGCACCAGGGGGCGACCAGCCAGGATGTGGTGGATTCGGCGCTGATGCACCTGCTGACGCCGCGCCTGGCGAGCCTGGATGGCCTGCTCGAGCGCTGTCGCAACGCGGTTCTCGCGCTGATGCGTGACCACGAGCAGACGCCCATGGTCGGCCGTACCCTGATGCAGCAAGCGCTGCCGATGACCTTTGGGGTCAAGGCGGCCCAGTGGGGCATCGGGCTCGAGCGCGCGCGATGCCGGCTTGGGGATATCGCCGCCGAAGGACTGCCGGTGCAGTTCGGCGGTGCAGTGGGGGTGCACTCGGGCTGGGGGGAACAGGGGCTCGAGCTGATGCAGGCCTTGGCCGAGGAGCTTGGCCTGTCCTGCCCGGTACTGCCCTGGCATACCGACCGCCAGCCGATCCATGCCTTGCAGACCGCCCTGGACGCCGTCGCCGGGGCGCTGGAGAGCCTGGCGCTGGACGTCGCCCTGCTGACGCAGACAGAGGTTGGCGAAGTCAGCGAGCCGAGCGCCCCTGGCATGGGCGAATCGTCGTCGATGCCGCACAAGCGCAATCCGGTACGCTGCGCCCTGATTCGCGGCGCGTCGCGTCGGGTGCACGGCCACACCACGGTGATCATCGGTGCCGTGGCCCAGCCGCTGGAACGGGGCCTCGGCGAGTGGCACGCCGAGTGGGCACCGCTCAGCGAATCGGTGCTGCTGGTGGAAGGGGCGCTGGAGCAGGCGGCAACCCTGTTGGAAGGACTCGAAGTACATCCTGAGCGCATGGCCGCCAACCTGGCGTTGACCGGCGGCGCGATCATGGCCGAGCCGGTGGCGCGCCTGCTGACACCCCACCTCGGCAGCGACAGGGCCAAGGCGCTGGCGGCCGAGGCTGCCGAGACCGCGCGCCGCCAGGGGCGTCCTTATCACGAGGTCTTGCACGAGGTGCTGAAGGCGGAGGCGGGCGAGCCATCCACCGCAGAGCAGAGCAGTGAGGCTCCCCGGCAGCCCCCCGATATCAGTGTCGAGCAGCTCAAGGCCGCCACCGATCCGGCGTTATACATTGGTAGCAGTCGACAACAGGTCAGCAAGGCCAGGGAGTGGCTGGAGCAACGCTAACACGTTGATTGATCGGTAGAAGAACGAGAAGGGGCGGGAGCGGCGTATGCCGTTCCCGCCCTTTTTGCGTTTGACGGCCCTGACGATCAGCAGTAACTTGTTCGTATAACAAACCTACGTTCACATAGCGAACAAGGCTGTTCTGTCCACCGCATTGGTTCATCGTTAACAGAGGCAACCCACATGGCCGAGATCCTGAGTCTTGACGAAGCGGTAAGGCGCTACGTCCATGACGGCGCCACCGTCGCCATGGAAGGCTTTACCCACCTGATTCCTTTCGCCGCCGGGCATGAGGTCATTCGCCAGCGTAGGCGCGACCTCACCCTGATTCGGATGACCCCGGACCTGGTCTACGACCAGTTGATCGGTGCCGGCTGCGTGAAGAAGGTGATCTTTTCCTGGGGGGGCAACCCTGGCGTCGGCTCGCTCCATCGCCTGCGTGATGCGGTGGAAAAGGGCTGGCCCCACAAGGTCGAGATTCTCGAGCACAGCCACGCCGCCATGGCCTGCGCCTTCGAGGCCGGCGCCGCCGGATTGCCGCTGGCGGTGCTGCGCGGCTACGTCGGCAGCGAGCTGCCCAACGTCAATGACCAGATCAAGTTCATCGAGTGCCCCTTCACCGGCGAGCGCCTGGCGGCGGTGCCCTCGGTGCGCCCGGACGTCTCCATCGTTCACGCCCAGAAGGCCGACCGTGCCGGCAATGTGCTGGTCGAGGGCATCATCGGGGTGCAGAAGGAAGCGGTGCTGGCAGCCAGCCGCGCCATCGTCACCGTCGAGGAGATCGTCGATGACCTGGACACCCACCCCAACGCCTGCGTGATCCCAGGCTGGGCCATCGACGCCATCGCCGTGGCCGAAAAGGGCTCGCTGCCGTCCTACGCCCACGGCTACTACCCGCGTGACAACCGCTTCTACAAGGAGTGGGACGCCATCGCCCGCGACCGTGACGCCTTCACCCGCTGGATCGACGACAACATCATGAACACCGCGGAGGACGCCCGATGAGCACCGCAATCGACTACAGCGCCGGCGAGATGATGACGGTCACCGCCGCCCGGGCGCTGGAAAACGGCATGACCTGTTTCGTCGGTATCGGCCTGCCGTCCGAGGCCGCCAACCTGGCGCGGCTTACCCATGCCCCCGAGGTGGTGCTGATCTACGAATCCGGCACCCTGCAGACCAGGCCGGACGTGTTGCCGCTCTCGATCGGCGATGGCGAGCTGTGCGAGTCGGCGCTGACCACGGTGTCGGTGCCGGAGATGTTTCGCTACTGGCTGCAGGGCGGCAAGGTCAGTGTGGGCTTTCTGGGCACCGCCCAGATCGATCGCTACGCCAACCTCAACACCACCCTGATCGGCGACTACACCGCACCCAAGGTACGCTTGCCCGGTGGCGGCGGGGCGCCGGAGATCGCTACCAACGCTGGTGAAGTGTTCATCACCCTGAAGCACTCGCCGCGGGCCTTCGTGCGTGACGTCGATTTCATCACCACCCTGGGCTTCGGCCGCGACGGCAAGGGACGCGACGGTGTACCCAATATCGGCAAGGGGCCGACTCGCGTGATCAGTGACCTGTGCGTGATGAAGCCGGACCCCGAGGATCGTGAACTGACGGTGGTCTCGCTGCATCCCGGCGTGACGCGCGAGCAGGTCCAGGAGGCCACCGGCTGGGACATTCGTTTCGCCGCTGAACTCGAGACCACGCCGGTCCCCAGTGCCCATGAGCTCGAGGTGCTGCGTGAGCTGAAGGCGCGCACCGATCGTGCCCACAGCGGCCAGTAAACCGCCCTCCCGCATCTTCCCCCTTCCCCGACACACCCCGCGCCAGTGCGCGGGGTGACCAAGGAGTCCGACATGACCGACGTCTTTCTCTGTCATCCCCGTCGCAGCGCCATCGGGCGCTTCGGTGGCACCCTGGCAAGCGTGCGTCCCGACGACCTGGCCGCCGACATCTTCAAGGCGGTGCTGGCCCAGGCGCCAGAGCTTGATCCCGGCGCCATCGAAGAGGTCTTCATGGGCTGTGCCAACCAGGCCGGCGAGGACAACCGCAACGTGGCGCGCATGTCGGCGCTGCTGGCGGGCCTGCCGACCTCGGTGCCCGGTACTACCATGAATCGTCTGTGCGGTTCCGGCATGGATGCGGTAGGCACCGCCATGCGCGCGATCAAGGCCGGCGAGATGGATCTGGCCCTGGCCGGCGGGGTGGAGTCGATGTCCCGGGCGCCTTACGTCATGGGCAAGGCGGAAGGCGCCTTTTCACGGGGGCAGCAGATCGAGGACACCACCATCGGCTGGCGCTTCGTCAACCCGCTGATGAAGAAGCTTCACGATACCCACTCGATGCCCGAGACCGCCGAGAACGTGGCCGAACAGTTCGACATCTCCCGCGCCGATCAGGACGCCTTTGCCGTGCGCTCCCAGCAAAAGGCTGCCCAGGCCCAGCAGGAAGGTCGCTTCGCCGAGGAAATCACCCCCATCGAGATCCCCCGGCGCAAGCAGGAGCCGCTGGTGTTCGACATCGACGAGCATCCTCGCGCCGGCACCACCCTGGAGAAGCTGGCCGCCCTGCCGACCCCCTTCAAGGACAATGGCAGTGTCACCGCCGGCAACGCCTCCGGGGTCAACGACGGCGCCTGTGCCATGCTGGTCGCAAGCCAGGCGGCGGTGGAGCGCCATGGCCTGGTGCCGATGGCGCGTATCGTCGGCATGGCCACCGGCGGGGTGGAGCCGCGCATCATGGGCTATGGCCCGGTCCCGGCGGTGCGCCGGCTGCTCGAGCGCAGCGGCGTTACGATCGACGAGATCGACGTGATCGAGCTCAACGAAGCCTTCGCCGCCCAGGCCCTGGCCTGTCTGCGCGACCTCGGCGTCGCCGACGATGACCCCCGGGTCAACCCCAACGGCGGGGCCATCGCCCTGGGCCATCCGCTCGGCATGTCCGGGGCGCGCCTGTTGATGACCGCCGCCCACGAGCTCAACAGGAGCGGCAAACGCTACGCCTTGTGCACCATGTGTGTGGGCGTGGGCCAGGGCATCGCCACCCTGATCGAACGGGTATAGAGGAACAGGAGAGAGGTCATGGCATTTCTGAATATCGAAGGACGCAGTGTCGCGTATCGCCTGCTCGGCGCCGAGGCCAACCCTCTGGTGGTGCTGGCGCATCCGCTGGGCATGAGCCAGGCGGTGTGGGACGACGTCCTGCCGGCGCTGCTGCCACGCTACCGGGTGTTGACCTGGGACCTGCCCGGTCACGGCGCCAGCCAGGCCTGGGGCGACGGGCCAATCACTCCGGCCGAACTGGCGAAGGAAGCCATCGCCCTGGCCGACCACGCCGGCGCCGGCCGCTTCCACTTCGTCGGCACCTCCATCGGTGGCGTGGTGGGGCAGCAGCTGATCAGCGAGCACGGCGAGCGCCTGCTCTCCGCCGCCCTGACCAACACCGGAGCGGTGATCGGCACCAGCGAGCTATGGACCACCAGGGCCGAGCGTGTGCGGCGCGAGGGCCTGGCGGCGATGTCCGGCGAGATCGTGCCGCGCTGGTTCGCTGCCGCCTGCTTCGACGCCGAGCCGGCCCTAAAGGCGGGCTGGTGCACCCAGATGGGGCGCGGTGACGACGAGTCCTACGCGCTGCTCTGCGAAATGCTGGGGCGAGATACCTTCACCGGCAAGCTCTCCGGCAAGGGCGTCAAGGTGCAGCTGTTCGGTGGCAGCGAGGACCTGGCGACGCCACCGGCCACCCTGGAGGCCCTGGCGGCCGAGTGCGACGGCGCCCCGCTCGAGGTGCTCGAGGGCGTCGGTCACGTGCCTTCGGTAGAGGCGCCAAGCCGATTCGCCGAGAAGCTGCTGGCGGTGATGGCGGTGGACCTGGGAGACGTGGGCGCGGAGGGCGTCGACTATTCCACTGGCCTTGCGACCCGCAAGCAGGTGCTGGGCGAGGAGCACGTGGCCCGCTCCACCCACAATGCCAACAGCCTGGACACTTCGTTTCAGCAGATGATCACACGGCTGGCCTGGGGCGAGCTGTGGTCCAACGACGACCTGACGCGACGCGAGCGCAGCATGATCACCACCGGCATTCTCGCCGCCCTGGGGCGCGAGGAGCTGACCCTGCACCTGAAGACCGCCCAACGTATCGGCCTCAGCGAGGCGGAGCTGCGTCAGGTGCTGATGCACGTGGCCATCTATGCCGGCGTGCCGGCGGCCAATCATGCCTTTGCCCTGGCCAAGGAGCTGGGCTGGGGAAGCGGCGAATCATCGGCATGAGGGACATGGTTTGCCGCCTGGGGTAAAAGAGTGGTAAATAGCTGACTCACGGAGCACAGAATCCTCCAGGCAGGCAGTAAGGCTTCCTGGCCGTTGGTGACTTGCCATGCCATAGATGGCAGGGCCATCCCTGCTGCTCCATTCGTGAATCCTCGGTCAGTTGCTAGACTTGGCAAAAGGAGAAGGAGAGGATTCCGTCAGGCAGGGAGTGCCCGATGCATGCCCGTTTCGGCAGCAAGAGGTCAACTATTGATGTGGTTCAAGACGTTTGTGGCGATACTGCTCGGCACCCTGATGGCGAATACGGCGTCGGCAGAGTGGCGCTACACCCAGGCCCACCAGATGTTCGGCGACGCCCCGGCGGCGCGAGTCGATGATGGCAGCGGTCATTCTCTGGCACTGGTGTGTTGGAACGGTGTGCCCATGGTATCGGTGGCCGGTTATGCCTCCCAGATGGGCGCCGATCGGCGCAAGCCGCTGGAGGTGCTGGTGGACGGCATCGGGTATCGCCTGGAGTCACGCCACTCCCCCCACGACGGCGTGTGGTTCGCCCCGTCTCCCCTCGGTTTGACCAAGACCCTGCAAGGCGGCAACGTGGCGGTGGTCACTCCCCAGGATACCCGTCCCTCACGCTTCCCGCTGAGTGGCGCCGACGAGCCCATCGAGCGCGTGCTGGCAGCCTGTCGCTAGCGCTGTCGGCGTGGTGGAGGCTGACGAGGTACCACGCCACGGCGCCACGCTGGACACCCGTCACGTCGCCAGATCGCAGGCCACCATGCTCAATCATCGTATCAAGCTGCGCCATCTCAATGCCTTCCTCGAGGTGTCGCGCAGCCGTAGCTTCGCCCGTGCCGCCGACGCCCTGGCGATCACCCAGCCGGGCATCTCCAAGGCCATCCGTGAACTCGAGGAGATCGTTGGCGCCAGCCTGTTCGAGCGTAGCGCCCAGGGCGTCAGTCTGACCCAGGCGGGACTCACCCTGTTGCGCCACGCGGGGCCTGCGCTGCGCGCCCTGGAAGAGGGCGTGGTGGCGCTGGCCGACGGCCATGGTGGGCAGCGTTGGCTCAGGGTCGGGGCGCTGTCGACGGTGGAATCGCGGCTGCTGCCGGCGGCGATTCAGCACTTCCAGGCCTCGCCGCTGGGCCAGGAGACCAGCGTCACCGTGACCACCGGCGCCAGCGCCTTTCTGCTGTCGCGGCTGGCGCTGGGTGAGCTCGACGTGGTGGTGGGGCGTATGACCGAAGCCCGCGAGATTCGTGACCTGGCCTTCGAACATCTCTACTACGAATCGCTGCGGCTGGTAGTGCGCCAGGGGCATCCGCTGGCCACCGTCTCGCCCTGTCCTCCCGAGATCCTGAGCGACTACCCCTGGGCCGTGCCTCCTCCTCAGACCACCTTGCGTCAGCGGGTCGACAGCTTCTGTGTGCGTCACGCCATCAGTTTGCCTGCGCCCTGTCTGGAGACCTTGTCGCTGCCGGTCAGCCGGCGCTTCACACTGGACACCGATGCCATCTGGGTCGCGCCCTTCGAGGCGGTGGCCGAGGACCTGGAGAGCGGCCAGCTGGTCGAGCTGGCACTGACCTTCGAGCACCAGGGTGGCTCGGTAGGGCTGTGTACCAACACCTCTTTGAGCCCCAGCCTGGCGCTGGAAGGCTTCGCCGAGTCGCTGCGCCAGGCCGCCGCGGCAAGACCCCAGTAGCGGCGCCGAAATATCCGGGGGCGAAGCAGCAGGCCAGTACGTACTCGTTCCTGCGATCCGACGCCCCGCGATCCGGTCATCATAACCCCTGGGTTATGACGACCGGCCAAGGTCTCAATTGGCTCCCCGGGCTTGGCTGGTCACACTGCTGTCATCGCCTCGTGTCTCGAGGCGCGTGTGAACAACCAACAATCACGCCAGGACCTCTTCCCCCATGACCCTCAATCGGAACCTCAATCGTCGCTTCGTCGAGCGGGATCGCCAGTGGCACCCCGCCGCCTACACCCCCGGCTACAAGACCTCGGTGCCGCGCTCGCCCTCCCAGGCGCTGGTCAGCCTGCAGACCCCCAGCGTGTCCGAACTCACCGGCCCCGAGTTTAGCCGCCTGCGCATGGGCCCCCATGACAACGATCTGCTGTTGAACTTCCGCGATGCCGATAGCCCCGGTCTGCCGGTGGGGGAGCGGGTGATCATGTTCGGCCGGGTCGTCGACCAGTTCGGCAAGCCGGTGCCGCAGACTCTGGTGGAGATGTGGCAGGCCAATGCCGGTGGCCGCTATCGCCACAAGAAGGACAGCTATCTGGCCCCGCTGGACCCCAACTTCGGCGGCGTCGGGCGCTGTCTCACCGACGATGATGGCTGGTACCACTTCCGCACCATCAAACCCGGTCCCTATCCCTGGCCCAATGGCATCAACACCTGGCGCCCGGCGCACATTCATGTGAGCGTCATGGGCCCGGCCATCTCCACCCGGTTGATCACCCAGATGTACTTCGAGGGGGACCCGCTGATTCCGATCTGCCCCATCGTCCAGACCCTGAAGGACGAGGAGGCCGTGGGCACCATGATCGGTCGACTCGACATGGCCCGCTCGCGCCCCATGGACGCCTTGGCCTACCGCTTCGACCTGGTGGTGCGTGGCGAACTGCAGACCTATTTCGAGAATCAGTGAACAAGAACAGGAACAACAGGTGTCGTGGTGCCCGAGTCGGCTCACGGCAGCGAGGAGACCTCATGCAACAGCCAAACCTTACCCCCACCGCGAACCTGATGCTGCGCGAGACCGCGTCCCAGACCGCCGGCCCCTACGTGCACATCGGCCTGGCGCTGGCCGTCGCCGGCCTGCCCGAGCGCGACGAGGAGATCTGGAACGAACTGGCCAAGGATAACGCCGAAGGCGAGCGTATCGAGGTGGCAGGACGGGTCATCGACGGCAACGGCGACCTGGTCCGCGACGCCCTGCTGGAGGCCTGGCAGGCCGACGCCAATGGTGACTATCAGACGGCGTTCGACCTCAAGGCGCCGTTCAACAGCTTCGGGCGTACCGCGACCACCGCCGAGGGCAACAGCGAGTGGCGCTTTGTCACCGTCAAGCCCGGCGCCATCGCTCGGCCCGACGGTCGCACCATGGCCCCGCACATCAACCTGACGATCTTCGCCCGGGGCGTGAACCTGCATCTGCAGACCCGGCTCTACTTCGATGACGAGCACAAAGCCAATGCCGGCTGCCCGGTGTTGGGTGCGATCGAGTCGCCGGCCCGGCGCCAGACGCTGATCGCCCGGCGTGAAGAGGGCGGGGAGGGGGGCCTGCCACGCTATCGTCTGGATATCGTGCTGCAGGGGGAGGGAGAGACGGTGTTCTTCGACTTCTGATCGCGTTCGCCTGACCACACGGACGTCGCGGCGTGAACCGCGACGTCCGTGTCGCTATTTGCCCGCGTTTGCACCGACGCTTCCATGGCCTATGCTAGCGGTCTTTCCCGCCCTGGCTTCGAGGCCCCCCATGGATATCCACCGCATCAACCCCACCCCCCGCTGGTCCGACATCACCGTGTTCAACGGCATGGCCCACTTCGTCGAAGTCGCCGAGGCGGACACCCGCGCCGATATCACCGGCCAGGTGGAGCAGATCTTCGAACAGGCCGAGGAGTCGCTGGCCAAGGTGGCCAGCGACAAGACACGCATCATCTCGGTGACCATCTACCTGACCGACTTTGCCCACTTCGATGCCCTGAACGTCGCCTGGGAGGCCTGGTTCGAGCCAGGCACCGCCCCCAGTCGCGCCTGCGTCAAGGCCGAGCTTGCCAATCCCGAACTGCTGGTCGAGATGGCCTTCGTGGCAGCGGCGGGGGAAGAGTTTCAGGGATGAAAAACGCCGAACAGCGCCCTTGGGCGCTGTTCGGTACGTCATCAGAGTAACTAGTTGATCAGGATATCGTCGCCGTTGATCACCGTGCCGATGATCCGCAAGTCCTTGAGCCGCTCACGCTTGTCCTCGGTAGCTTCCTCCTCGAGCACGGTGAAGTCGGCCCACTTGCCCACTTCGATGCTGCCTCGGACGTCTTCCTGGTGAGCGAGCCAGGCATGGTTGCAGGTGATCACGCGCATGGCCTCGTCCACGCTCAAGCACTGGTCCTCGCCGAGCACCCTGCCCGACAGGGTGCGGCGGTTGACTGCGCACCAGGCCGAGAACAGCGGCGAGACCTCGGTGACCATGTCGTCGGAGTGGATGCCGTGGCGAAGCCCGTGGCGGGTCGCCGAGCGACAGGCGTCCATGCGCCTGGCCAGATGCTCGCCCACCGTGTATTCGACGTGGACGTCCCCCCAGTAGTAGATATGGTTGGCAAACAGGTTGGGAGTGACGTCACATTGGGCCATGCGATAGAACTGGTTTTCGGTGGCCAGCTGACAGTGCTCCAGCGAGTGGCGGAACCCCAGATTGGGCTGCCTTTCGCGTAGCTGTTCGATGGCCTGAAGCACGCTTTCGGTGGCGCCATTGCCGTTGGTATGGATCGAGCAGGACATACCGTTGGCTTCGCCCAGGCGAATCTGTTCTGCGACCTCGTCCTGGCTCAGCAATAGTTGGCCGTTGTCCTTGCCGGCGGTGACGTAGGGCTGGTCGGGCAGCATGTTGGCGGTAAAGCCCTGGATCGAGCCATCGGCAAACAGCTTCAGATTGCCGACGCTGAGGTAGGGGCGCTTTTCGCTGCGAAGCGCACGTATCGCCTCCCAGCCGCGATGGCCGTCGTGCTGCCAGAGCTCTGCCGTGGAGTACCACACCTCCAGGTTGACGCGAGTGCTGAGCAGTCCCCGCGAGTCGGCCTCGATCCAGGCACGCGAGGCGTTGTCACCGGGCGTCAGCGGGAAGTTGGCGCCCTTGTCGGTGATCGAGGTGCAGCCCTTGAGGCGTGCCACCCTGGTCGCTACCCGTCCGGCCTCGACCAGCCCCTCCACCGAGAAGTCCAGTTGACCTGCACCCTTGGCGATGGCGTGGGCCATCATCGGTGGCTCGTTGATGGTGCCGGTGACGCGTCCATCGCGGTCACGCGGCAGGTTGGGGTCGTCCGGCAGCGTGTCGTAGCCGCTGATGTCGATGGCCAGGCTGTTGAGATTGATGACGTGGCCGGAGGCATGGCCAAGGCAGATCGGGAACTCGGTGGAGACCTCGTCAAGGACCTGGCGGGAGACGTCGATATTGCCCAGCAGCAGAGGGTCGAAGCCCCAGCAGTTCAGCCAGTTGGTACCGGGGCCTTCCAGCCGCGGGCGATCCTGTTCAATCAGCTCCTTGAGGCGTGTGATCAGCGCCTCCTTGCTGCGTATACCCGGAAGCCGTCCACCTTCGGCATCGATCCTATCGACGTAGCCGACATAGTGCGCGCCGGTCAGGTTGGCGCCGAGTATATGCGGATGCATATGGTGCTCGGAGAAGCCAGGATAGATCACATGGCGCTGAAACTTGACGTCGACGTGGTAGGAGATGCGGTGGCGCTGCAGCAGCACCTCCATCCGGCTGAGCTCGCCGACGCCGACGATAGTGCCGTGCTGTACGGCCACCGCCTCGGCGCAGGGCCGTTCCGAGTCCATGGTGACCACCTTGTCGGCCTTGAAGATGGTGACGGGCTGGCGCTCATCAATGAGTCTCAATGAAAGGTCATCGAAGTTCATGGTGTCACTCCTTGAGGTCAGTACTCGTGGATCGAAAGAAGGAAACGGTGGCCGCGTCTACAGCCTGTCGTCGGCAAGCCCGTGGGGTGAGGCGTCATGGTCCGGCTTCGGTTGGTCTGGGCCCTTGCCCCAGCCGATCTTGGGAATTGCCAGGAAGCCGGGAAGATGCAGCAGGATGATCAGGATCAGCGACCAGAAGGCGTACTTGGCCGCCTTGAGTCGGGCCTGCTTGTAGGCATGCAGCAGCAGCCGTGATTCCGCCGGGGTAGCCGCTAGCTGACCGATGCTGTCCTCGAAGTCCTGATTGCTCATGAAGCCGATCACCGGAAGCTGATTGACGTAGGCCTGGGTGGGCGCGCTGATGTCGGCGCTGTGGACGGCATCCTTGAAATTGGCGGTGGTGCCGAACAGCAGGGTGGAACCGATAATCGCCACCGCTGCTGCCTGCCAGACGTTGCGGGTGGAGCACTGGATGCCGGAAGACTGGGCGGCATCACGCGGATTCAGTGCGGTGGATACGATCATTGCCGACTGCGAGGACAGGCCACCGGCGCCCGCGCCGAAGGCCACCATGGCGATGAACATGATCGGCGCGTCGAAGCCGTCGGGAGTTAGCGCCAGCTGGGACAGCAGGGCACCGATGACCGCCAGGGCGGTGGAGGTGGTCACGATGCGTTGAGGCGACACCTGGATGAAAAAGCGCGGAACACCGATCGAAGTAAACATCATGGGAAATGCCATGGCCGATACGGCCAGTCCGGTCATGGTCCCGTTGTACCCTGCCACCACCATGATCCAGGAGACATTGACGAAGAACACCGCGCCGAAGATCGCGAAGATCAGGCCGGTAACGTATAGGCCGCTGCGTACCTGGGGCGTGGTGACGAACGACTGGGGCACCAGGGCGGCACCATGGCGGGCCTCGACACGCCGCTCGGTGACCAGCGCAAGGCCTGCCAGAGCAACGCCGGCGACGATCAAGAAGGGCGCAGGAGAGATGCCGACGACGGTGAACGGGGGATCAAGTGGGTGCACCAGTCCCCACACCGATATCTTCGAACAGCCGAGGATGAACATCAGCAACGACAGGCAGACGATCAGGGTCCCCTGGATATCGATGCGGATGGGATTGGCGGGGATGGCCGGTATCCACAGGCAGGCGGATAGGAAGATGGTCAGAAACCACACGGCCAGGAAGGCGTAGGCGACCTGGTAGCCGAAGTGATCCATGATGTAGCCCGCACCGATCGGCATCAGCGCGGCGGCAAGGCCGGTGGCGGCACCCACGGCGCCGAAGGCGATGGCGCGCTGCTTGCCCTGATACAGCGAGACGATGATGCCGAGTATCGAGGGCACCATCAGTGCGGCCCCTGTGCCCATGACGGTTCTGGCGCCCCATACCACCAGTGTCATGCTCGGGGCGACGGCGGCCAGGACTTCGCCGATGCAGGCGATCAGGGCGCCGGCCAGAAATACCCGCTTGAAGCCCTTGGCGATACCCAGCATGCCACCGAAGACCATCAAGGCGCCGGCCAGAAGGCTATAGACGATATTGGCCATCTGCACCTGGTCCATGCTGGCGCCCAGCTGGACGATGAATTCGTGGGTCGACATTCCGAGAACCGAATTGTCACCGCTCGTTCCCACCTGAGCCAGACTGCCGATGATGGCCGGAATCCAGAAGAGGATGCCGGTATTCGGGGAGTCTTTTGCTTGCGTTGTCATGGCGCTACCTCGTACCCAAAAAGCGGTGTGCCTGTCGGTTCTTCCGACGTTGGTTATTGCTCTTTGGTATTAGGCGTCATGCCTCATGCGAGGTAGTAGGTGTTTCGGGCAGAAATCTGCTCGATGTCATTTTTTTAAGTAGCTGATTTTTATGGTTTTATGAAAAATACTTTACGAAAAAGAGCGGGCGTCAATGTGCTGGGGCGGGAGAAATGACAAGGGTCATTGATCCCGCCTCTTTCATGTCTGGCGGCTGGCCAGCCCGGGGCAGGAAGAGCAGGTGGATGGCGCCAGCAGAGGTGATTGCAGGTCCTTGGGCGTGATCTGGCTGTTACGGGTACTTGCCCGTCCGACGATTCTCCACCAGCACCTCGAGGATGGCGTTGGCCGCCTGCATGGTCGCGCTGGGCGTCTCTCCCCGGCGCCGGCTGCAGACGATCGGTGAGGTAATGTGCTTCTCCGCCAGGTACAGGTAGCGAATGCCATCGCGGTTCTGTCGCTTGACCTGCTCCGGCACCAGGGTGATGCCGAAGTCCGACACCACCAGGCCCAGCGCCGTCTGCATCTCGTTGGCCTCCTGCACCACCGTGACCTTGAGCCCTCGGCGGCGAAACAGCCCCAGCACCAGGTCGGCAAGGCTCGGGCGCGGGCTCGCCGGGTACAGCACCAGCGGGTAGCGGGCGAGCTCCTCCATGGTTGGGGTGGTGCCCACCAGCGGGTGGCCCTCCGGCACCGCCGCCATCATCGGTTCCTCGAACAGCACCTCCTGTTCCACGTCGGGATCGTCGATCCTCAGGCGTCCGAAGCCGATATCGATACGTCCTGCCTTCAGCGCCTGCACCTGCTCCACCGTGGTCAATTCGGCCAGGGTCAGCTCCACCTCGTCCTTTTGTCGCAACTCGCGCACCAGCAGCGGCAGCTGGCCGTAAAACAGCGAGGGCACAAAGCCGATACCGAACATTTCCTTGTGGCTTCGAGACATACGGCGCACCGCCGCCACCGTGGTATCGAGCTTCTCGAGCATCTGCAGGGCATGCTCATGGAAGAACTTGCCAGTGGGCGTCAGGGTCAGCCCTCGGGGACCGCGAATGAATAACTGGGCCCCCAGTTCTTCCTCCAACTGATTGATCTGCCGGGTCAAAGGGGGCTGCGCCATATGCAGCCTGGCGGCCGCCCGGGTGATGTTCAGCTCTTCTGCTGCGGCACAGAAATAGCGCAGGTGTCGAAGCTCCATGATACCTCCAGGGTACTGCGGTCTACCCAGACCATATTGGTTGTGCCCCTCAAAGACAATCACACTGCACTCAATCGCCGGATCAAGCGTCTTTCCGCCGTAGGTCTCTGCCGATGTCGATGGCAGTGGTGCTTCGCATCGTAAGAGAAATCTTACCAAGGTATGGCTTGATCGCTTACGAGTCGCCGAGGCTTACAGCGCTTGCGGCTTTCCTCATCACCCAGATCGCCAGCCCGTGGATGACAACGAGCTGATGGTAATTGCCGGAGCCGCCATGACCGCCCTGATCGAAAGCGTCGAGACCCTGCTGGTCGACCTGCCCACCATCCGACCGCACAAGCTGTCGATGGCCACCATGGCCACCCAGACGCTGGTGATCGTACGCCTCAAGTGCTCCGACGGTATCGAAGGCATCGGCGAGGCCACCACCATCGGCGGCCTGGCCTATGGCCCGGAAAGTCCGGAGAGCATGAAGGTCAACATCGATACCTACCTGGCGCCGGCGCTGGTCGGCCTGGCGGCGGACAACGTCAACCTCGCCATGGCCCGGCTCGACAAGCTGGCCAAGGGCAACGTCATCGCCAAGTCGGCGCTCGAGACCGCGCTGCTGGATGCCCAGGGCAAGCGTCTCGGGGTGCCCCTGGCGACACTGCTGGGCGGCGCCCGCCACGATCACCTGCCGGTGCTGTGGACGCTGGCCAGTGGCGATACCGACAAGGATATCGAGGAGGCCAGAAAGCGGCTGGAGCAGCGTCGCCATCGTGACTTCAAGCTCAAGATCGGCGCCAACGAGGTGGATCACGACGTGCGCCACGTTGCCGCCATCAAGGCCGCACTGGGGGATCGCGCCAGCGTCAGGGTCGACGTCAACCAGGCCTGGGACGAGGCCACCGCGGTGCGCGCCATCGCCGCCCTCGAGGAGGCCGGGGTCGACCTGATCGAGCAACCCATTCCGGCCCACGAGCGGGCTGGGCTTGCACGACTGGCCAATCGCTTCGAGGTCACCATGCTGGCCGACGAAGGTGTCCAGGACCTGCGCTGCGGGCTGGCACTGATCGAGTCCGGCTTCAGCGGCGCCTTCGCCCTGAAGATCGCCAAGAGCGCCGGGCCGCGCGGCGCGCTGCGCCTGGCCCACCTGGCCGACGCCGGGGGCATTGGCCTCTACGGCGGCACCATGCTCGAGGGCACCATCGGTACCGCCGCTTCGCTGCACGCCTGGGCGACCCTGCCCGAGATGGCCTGGGGCACCGAGATGTTCGGCCCCTTGCTGTTGACCGATGACATCGTCACCACCCCCCTGCGCTACGACGACTTTGGCGTGGCGCTGCCGCAAGGCCCGGGACTCGGGCTCGAACTGGATCACGACAAGCTGCGCGAGTACGCACGCAGCTGAGCGACATCGCCATCAGACCGGCCGCGCGAGCCTCCAGGGCTGCATCGACGGCCCCCGATCGAGAGGAGAACGAAGATGCTGTTTCAGGTGGAAATGACCGTCAAGCTGCCGCCGGATATGGCGCCGGAGCGCGCCGCCGAGATCAAGGCCCGCGAGAAGGACTACGCCCAGGAGCTGCAGCGCTCCGGCAAGTGGCGCCATCTGTGGCGGGTGGCCGGCAGCTATTCCAACGTCAGCGTGTTCGACGTGGCCGACAACGCCGAGCTGCAGGAGCTGGTATCGAACCTGCCGCTGTTTCCCTACATGGAGATCCGCGTCAAGCCGCTGTGCCGCCACCCGTCCTCGATCCGCGATGACGACAGCTAGGGTCTGCCCCTGGCCAGCCAGACGTCGGGGCAGAGCGAATCGCCAGGCCCCGGCCAGTACCGCCAACAACGATAACGACAAGTACGCCACACCTGAGGACCGCCAGATGAACAGTCTCAATCCCACCACCAAGTCAGTGCGCATCTTCGACACCCCGGAGGTACAGGACTTCCTCAATACCGTCGCCGGCTTCGACAAGACCGAAGGCAACGAGCGGGCCAAGGAAATCCTGCATCGTCTGCTGTCGGACCTGTACAAGCTGATCGATGACTTCGACGTCACCCCGGAAGAATTCTGGCAGGGCGTCAGCGTGCTCAACGCGCTCGGCGCCGAGACCCAGTACGGCCTGCTGGCCCCGGGTCTGGGCTTCGATCATTACCTCGACATGCGCATGGACGCCGAGGACGCCGCCCGCGGCCTTGCCGGGGGTACCCCGCGCACCATCGAGGGGCCCCTGTACGTCGCCGGTGCCCCGGAGTCCGAGGGCGAGGCGCGCCTGGACGACGGCTCGGACACCGACGCCGAGGCAATGTGGCTGACCGGTCAGGTACGCGATACCCAGGGCCAGCCGATCTCACGGGCCAAGGTCGAGATCTGGCACGCCGACAGCAAGGGCAACTACAGCTTCTTCGACCCGTCCCAGGCCGACTTCCACCTGCGTCGTACCATCTACACCGACGCCGATGGCCGCTATCGCGCGCGCAGCATCATCCCCTCCGGCTACGGTTGCCCCCCGGACAGCCCGACCCAGCAGGTGCTGGACCTGCTCGGTCGTCATGGCCAGCGACCGGCGCATATCCACTTCTTTATCTCGGCGCCCGGGTACAAGCACCTGACCACCCAGATCAACCTCGCCGGCGACCCCTACACCTACGACGACTTCGCCTTCGCCACCCGCGAGGAGCTGGTGGTGGACGCCAGGCGCATCGAGGACGCCAGCGAGGCCAGCGATCGTGGCCTCGAGGGGCCCTTCACCGAGGTGGTGTTCGACATCGAGCTTGCCGCCACCAGCGAGACCGAGCTGCAGCAGCGCCACAAGCGCCCCCGCGCCCTCGAGGACGGCTGAGCCGCCTGGACTCGCGACAACCCTGAACCGACCACCGAGTGTCACGGGAATCGCTGTGATGGACAGCCCTGTGATGGATAGCCCCGAGGTAAATCGCGCCAAGCCAGACCAGGCCTGCCCTGCGGGCAGGCCGCCCCAAGGGGCCGGCGGGACGAGCGACTCGAATGAGCTGTCTGTGTGAGCCGCCCGTGTGAGCGGACCGTGATAGAGAGGAGAACAACGATGAGCAACAAACTCGATCAGATCGAAGCCCGCGTGCGTGGTGCCGTCGAGGATGACCCCGAACAGGGCGTCTTTCGCTGCCACCGCAGCATGTTCACCGACCCCGAGTTCTTCGAGCTCGAGATGAAGCACATCTTCGAGGGCAACTGGCTGTTCATGGCCCACGAGAGCCAGATCGCCGAGCCCGGTGACTACTTCACCCTGAACATGGGGCGCCAGCCGGTGGTCATCACCCGCGACAAGGAGGGCGAGCTTCACGCCCTGATCAACGCCTGCGCCCACCGTGGTGCCACCATCTGCCGTCGCAAGCAGGGCAACAAGGGCACCTTCACCTGCCCGTTCCACGGCTGGACCTTCAAGAACGACGGGCGTCTGCTCAAGGCCAAGAACGAGAAGGCCGGCGCCTACCCGGACGCCTTCAAGCAGGACGGCTCCCACGACCTCAAACGCCTGCCGAAATTCGCCAATTACAAGGGCTTCCTGTTCGGCAGCCTGAGCGACGACGTCATGCCCATCGAGGAGTACCTGGGCGAGACCATGAAGGTCATCGACAACATCGTCGACCAGGCCCCGGAAGGTCTCGAGATCCTGCGTGGCACCTCGTCCTACACCTACACCGGCAACTGGAAACTGCAGGCCGAGAACGGCGCCGACGGCTACCACGTCAGCACCGTGCACTGGAACTACGCCTCCACCATGGACCGTCGAAACTACGACGAAGGCGGCACCAAGGCGGTGGACGCCGATGGCTGGTCCAAGTCCAAGGGCGGTTTCTACTCCTACGAGAACGGCCACATGATGCTGTGGACCCGGCTGCTCAATCCCGAGGTGCGTCCGGTCTACGAGCACAAGGAGCGCATCGAGAAGGAGCTGGGCGAGGCCCGCGCCGACAACATCGTCAACCAGACCCGCAACCTGTGTCTGTACCCCAACGTCTATCTGATGGACCAGTTCTCGACCCAGATTCGGGTGCTGCGTCCGCTGGCGGTGGACCGTACCGAGGTCACCATCTACTGCTTCGCGCCCAAGGGTGAATCGGCGGAGAACCGTCGCGTGCGCATCCGCCAGTACGAGGACTTCTTCAACGTCAGCGGCATGGGCACGCCGGATGACCTGGAGGAATTCCGCGGCTGCCAGAACGGCTACAACGGTGCCCTGGCCGAATGGAATGACCTGTCGCGTGGCGCCAAGCAATGGATCGATGGTCCCGACGAAGACGCCAGCGCCATCGACATGAAGCCGCTGAAGAGCGGTGCCTCGCCGGAGGACGAAGGCCTCTACGTGCTGCACCACCAGCACTGGGTCGAGGAAATGCTGCGCGCCATCGACAAGGAACGCAGCCAGTTCATCGCCACGGCCTCAGCCTGAATCCTGCGGAAAGGAGACGAATCATGAGCATCAGCTATCACGACATCCAGGCCTTTCTTTATCGCGAAGCGCGCCTTCTGGACGAGCGCGAGTGGGACGAGTGGCTGACCCTGTACCACAAGAAGGCCGAGTTCTGGATGCCCTGCTGGGACGACGACGACACCCTGACCGGTGACCCGAACAGCGAGATATCGCTGATCTACTACCCCAATCGGGAAGGGCTCGAGGATCGCGTCTATCGGATCAAGACCGAGCGCAGTGGCGCCAGCACGCCGGAGCCGCGCACCACCCACCAGATCACCAATATCGAGGTGATGAAGGAGGAGGGCGACAGCCTGGAGGTGTGCTTCAACTGGCACACCCTGAGCCACCGCTACAAGCAGACCGACAGCTACTTCGGGGTGTCTTTCTACACCCTGGACGTGTCCGGTGACAGCCCGCTTATCACGCGCAAGAAGGTGCAGCTCAATAACGATTATATCCACCAGGTCATCGACGTTTATCACATTTAAGTCGGTGAAGGAGAACGACCATGAGCTTCACCATCGCGCTCAACTTCGAAGACGGGGTGTCGCGCTTTATCGACTGCAACGAGGGCGAGACCGTCCTTGATGCGGCCTACCGCAACAAGGTCAATCTGCCGATGGACTGCTCCGACGGCGTCTGCGGCACCTGCAAGTGCCACTGCGACCAGGGCGAGTTCGAGCTGGGTGACGAGTACATCGACGAGGCGCTGTCCGACGAGGAGCTGCACGAGGGGCAGGTGCTGACCTGCCAGATGGTGCCGTCCTCGGACTGCGTGCTGTCGGTGCCGGTGGCCTCGACCGTATGCAAGACCGAGGTCGACAGCCGTGCCTCCACGGTGGTCCACGTCGAGCCCTTGTCCGAGGACTCCATCGAGCTTGCCATCGATATCGAAGGCGAGCCGCTGAACTTCCTGCCGGGGCAGTACGTGCACCTGGAGGTACCGGGCTGTGGTGAGCACAGAAGCTATTCGTTCAGCTCGCTGCCGGGGGAGTCCCGCGCCAGCTTCCTGATCCGCAATGTGCCGGACGGGCTGATGAGCGGCTATCTGGCGGACAAGGCCAAGGCCGGTGACGCCATGGCCGTGACTGGCCCCATGGGCAGCTTCTACCTGCGCGCCATCCAGCGCCCGATCCTGATGCTGGCCGGCGGCACCGGGCTTGCTCCCTTCCTGTCGATGCTCAAGCAGCTTGCCGCGCTCGAGGCCCAGGGCGAGGGCGCAGGCCAGCCGATCCACATGATCTATGGCGTGACCAAGGACGATCATCTGGTCAAGTGCGAAGAGCTCGACGCGGCGGTCGAAGCGCTGCCCGACTTCGACTACCTGACGGTGGTCGCCGACGAGGACAGCAGCCACGAACGCAAGGGCTACGTCACCCATCACATGGACCCGCAGAAGCTGCATGACGGCGACGTCGACGTCTACCTGTGCGGCCCGCCGCCGATGGTGGATGCGGTGCTCAAGCACTTCGACCAGCAGGGCATCAAACCGGCGAGCTTTCACTACGAAAAGTTCACGCCCAACTGACGCGTCCTGCCCCGAAGCAGATCCGGCAAGGGAGACCTTTCGCCCTTGCCGACAACAGACAGCCGCAGGCCGGGGCTCCCTGTCCAGCGAGAGCCCCGCAATCTCATAACGATAATCACAACCTGACGAGACATGATCATGGCCAAGCTCACTATCGATAAAAACCTCAACACCGATAACACGCCCAGCACCGATAACACGTACAGCCGCCGCCAAGCTTCCCTGTCATCCCGGCGCCTTGGCCCGCTTGCACGTTCGCTGCAGGCCGCGACCCTGGCGCTGGCCGGTGCCGCCCTGTCCACCCAGGCCCTGGCCGAGCACGACGTCAAGCTCGGGCTGATGCTGCCGTACTCCGGCACCTACGCCGCACTAGGCGAGTCCATCACCAATGGGCTGAAGCTCGCCATCGAGCAGGAGGGCGGCAGCCTCGGTGGTCATGGTGTCGAGTACGTGACCCTGGACTCCGAGGCCAACCCCTCCAAGGCGCCCCAGAACATGAGCCGCCTGGTCAAGGGTGATGGCGTCGACGTGGTCATCGGTCCGGTCCACTCCGGCGTCGCCATGGGCATGCTGCGGGTGGCCAAGCAGACCGGCGCCATCACCATCATCCCTAACGCCGGACTCGAGGCGGCCACCAACCAGCTGTGCATGCCCAACGTCTTTCGCACCTCGTTCAGCATGTGGCAGAACAGCTATCCCATGGGGCAGGTGGCCTACGATCAGGGCCATCGCAAGATCGTCACCATCACCTGGGACTACGCCGGCGGCAAGGAAGACCTGGCCGGCTTCGAGCAGGCCTTCACCGATGCCGGCGGCGAGATCGTCGAGCAGATCCTGGTGCCGTTTCCGAGCACCGAGTTCCAGACCTACCTGGCGCAGATCGCCAGCATCGCCCCGGACGCCGTCTACACCTTCTTCGCCGGTGGTGGCGGGGTCGGCTTCGTGCGGGACTACGCCGCCGCCGGACTCAACGACAGCATTCCGCTGTATGGCTCGGGCTTCTTGACCGACGGCAACCTGGGGGCTTTGGGTGAGGCGGCCGACGGCGTGCAGACCACCATGCACTACGCCGAGACCCTGGACACACCCCAGAACCAGGCCTTCGTCTCGGCCTACCAGGAAGCCTATGGCGAGGCCCCGGACACCTATGCGGTGCAGGGCTACGACGCGGGCAAGCTGCTGGCTCAGGCCTACGCCTCGATTGACGGCGAGCCCGACCGCGAGGCGCTGATCGCGGCGCTGGAAGCGGTGGAACTCGACAGCCCGCGCGGCCCGGTGAGCTTCTCGGCCTCCCACCACCCGATCCAGAACGTCTACCTGCGCGAGGTAAGGGACGGCGAGCACCACGTCACCTCGATCGCCAGCGAGCAGCTGGAAGTTCCCGACAGCGCCTGCCCGATGAAGAGCTGAGGCGACCTTCGTTCACCGCGTCAATGACCTGGCCGAGGCGCCCGCGAATACCGGGCGCTCTCGGGCGGGCCAACGCCAAAGGAGTTCTTCATGGACCTTGCCTTCTTCGGGGTGCAGCTGCTCAACGGCTTTCAGTACGGGCTGTTGCTGTTCCTTATCGCCAGCGGCCTGACGCTGATCTTCGGCATCATGGGCATCATCAACCTGGCCCACGGCGCCATGTACATGATCGGCGCCTATCTGGCCTTCGACCTGACCCAGCGCCTCGGCAACTTCTGGTTGGCGATCCTGATTGCGGTGCCCATCGCGGTACTGCTGGGGCTGGTCATCGAGCGGCTGTTTCTCGACACCCTGTACAAGCGTGACCACCTCTACCAGGTGCTGTTGACCTTCGGCCTGATCCTGGTGCTCAACGAGGCCCAGCGCATCATCTGGGGCGGCGACGTCCACTCGGTGGCGCTGCCGGAGCCCTTTACCGGCGCCATCGCCCTGACCGACAACCTGCAGTACCCGGTCTATCGGCTGTTCGTGGCGGCGGTATGCCTGGTGCTGGCGGGGGCCATCTACTGGATCATCCGCCACACCCGGCTCGGTATCGTGATCCGCGCCGGCGCCGTCAATCGCGAGATGGTCGAAGGGCTCGGCATCAATATCCGCACCCTGTTCACCCTGATCTTCAGCGTCGGCGTGGCCCTGGCGGCCTTCGCCGGGATGATGGCGGCGCCGCTGTCGTCGATCACGCCGGGCATGGGCGACTCGATCTTGATCACCTGCTTTGTGGTGGTGGTCATCGGCGGCATCGGCTCGATCAAGGGGGCCTTCTTCGGCGCGCTGTTGATCGGCATGGCCGAGACCTTCGGTCCGGTGCTGATCCCGAGTCTCGCCAGCATGCTGATCTACCTGATCATGGCGCTGGTGTTGCTGATCAAGCCGCGCGGCCTGTTCGCCTGAGACCCGACGACAATCACCCTCCGCTCGGGCATCCCTTGCCGCCTGATCGGACCCCTTTGCAGACGGGACACCCGTCTGGAGGAGAAACACCATGTTGCATCGATATCCCAAGCGCGTGACGGTCCTGCTGCTGGCGGGCCTGGCGCTGCTGATCGCCTATCCGGCCTGGGGGCCGGCGGTATTCGGGGAGTCCAGCGCCTTCTTCATGGAGAAGCTGACCCTGATGCTGATCTTCGCCCTGTTCGCCGTCAGTCTCGACCTGCTGGTCGGTATCCTTGGCCTGGTCAGCTTGGGCCACGCGCTGTTCTTCGGCCTGGGGGCCTACACCCTGGCGATGGCCAGCCCCGACTTCAGCGCCGCCTCGCTGTGGTGGATGCTGCCGCTGGTGATGCTGGTCTCCGGCCTGGTCGCCGCCATCGTCGGCCTGCTGGTGCTGCGCACCAAGGGCATCTTCTTCATCATGACCACCCTGGCCTTCGGCCAGATGCTGTTCTACACCGTCAGCACCTCCAGCATGACCGGCGGTACCGACGGCGTCTTCATCATGTTCCGCCCGAGCCTTGCCATGGGCGAGACGCCGCTGATCGACCTCGACAACCCGCTGACGTTCTTCTACTTCTGCCTGGCGCTCCTGGTGGCGGTCTACCTTATCCTGCGCGCCCTGACCCGTTCCCACTTCGGCCAGGTGCTCGACGGCATCCACGACAACGAGCACCGCATGCAGGCACTGGGCTACGCCACCACCGGCTACAAGCTGATCGCCTTCGTGGTTTCGGCGATGATCGCCGGCGTCGCCGGCATGCTGGCGGCCATGCAGTACGGCTTCGCCAACCCGGCCCAGCTTGGCTGGCACCACTCCGGCGAGGTGCTGATGATGGTCATCCTCGGCGGCATGGGCACCATCTTCGGGCCGATCCTCGGCGCCTTCGCCTACGAACTGCTGCTGTACTTCTACGAGCACCTGACCAACCACTGGCCGATCCTGATGGGCCTGACCATCATTATCGCGGTGCTGGTGCTGCCCAAGGGCATCGCCGGGCTGCTGCTCGACCCGCCGGGGCGAAAGGCCTCGCTACTGGGGCGGCTTGGCGGTGGCAAGGACAATTTGGCGACGGGCAAACAGACTTCCGCTTCCGACAGTGACGGCAAGAACGTCGGCAAGAGCGCCGGGGGGGTGTCCTCATGAGCAGCATGCTCAAGACCCGCGGGCTGACCCGCAGCTTCGGAGGCCTGCTGGCGGTCAATGACGTCGACTTCGAGGTCGAGCAGGGCGAGATCCACGCCATCCTCGGCCCCAACGGTGCCGGCAAGAGCACCCTGATCAACCTGCTGTCCGGCGAGATCCCGCCGACCCGCGGCGAGATCGAGTATCGCGGCAGTGCGATTCAGGGCAAGAAGGCCCACCAGGTCGCCCGACTCGGTATCGGTCGCAGCCACCAGAAGACCAACATCTTTCCGCGCCTGAGCTGTCTGCAGAATTGCCAGCTGGCCGCGCGTATCCACCACGGTGGCGTCATCGGCAGCTGGCGCTCGCGCCGGCGGGCCCGCGAAGTCGATGAGCGGGCGCTGGCCGCGCTGGACACCTGTGGTCTGGTGACCCGGGCCCACACGGTGTCCTCGGGCATGAGCTACGGCGAGCAGCGCCAGCTGCAGATCGCCATGGTGCTGGCGACCCAGCCACAGCTGATGCTGCTGGACGAGCCGATGGCCGGCATGGGCCGCGAGGAGACCGACCAGGTCGCCGACCTGCTCAAGCGGCTGTCTCGCGACTACACCATCGTGCTGATCGAACACGACATGGACTCGGTGTTCCGCCTGGCCGATCGCATCACCGTGATGGTCGACGGTTGCGTGCTGGAAAGCGGCGACACCGAGAGCATTCGTGCAAGCGAAACGGTGCGTGACGTCTATCTGGGACGTCACGACAGCAGCGAGGACAGTCGCCCCAGCGATAGCGTCGATATCGGCAAGGGCTCCAGCAATAGCGAGGTGACGTCATGAATGTGGCGATCAAGGAGGCAGGAACTCAACGGGTGGACGCTGCCGAGGATGTCGAGTCGCCGTTGATCGAGGCCACCGGCCTGCACACCTTCTACGGCGAAAGCCATGTGCTGCACGGGGTGGACCTGACCCTCAGGGCCGGCGAGACGCTGAGTCTTCTCGGTCGCAACGGGATGGGCAAGACCACCACCTTGAAGTCGATCCTCGGCTTCGTGCCGCCGCGCCATGGCGAGGTGCGGATCATGGGGGTGGACACCCGCAAGCGCCGTCCCTGGCAGATCATTCGTCAGGGCATCGGCTACGTGCCGGAAGGGCGGGGCATCTTTCCCGGTATCAGCGTGCGCGAGCATCTGGTGATGGCCGCACGCCCGGGGGCTGACGGTCGTACCGATTGGGACATCGAGCGGGTGCTGGACACCTTTCCCCGGCTCAAGGAGCGCATCGGCCACGATGGTTCGCTGCTGTCCGGCGGCGAGCAGCAGATGCTGTCGATCGGTCGCGCGCTGATGCTCAACCCGCGGCTGTTGATCCTCGACGAGGCCACCGAAGGGCTGGCACCGCTGATCCGCGACGAGATCTGGTCGATCCTGCGCACCATCAAGGCCTCGGGCATCGCCAGCATCATCGTCGACAAGAACATCGACAACCTGCTCGAGGTGGGCGACCGCCACCTGTTGATCGTCAAGGGCAAGGTGGTGTTCGACGGTGACAGCCAGGCGCTGAGGGCCGATCCCTCGATCCTCGATACCCACCTCGGTGTGGGCTGAGGCCACGCCGTGGCCACTTCACCCACCGCATCCGACAGCAGAAGGACAGCAACATGAAGCGATTCGAAGGAGAGGTGATGCTGATCACCGGCGCCGCCCAGGGGATCGGGCGGCGTCTGGCCGAGCGGGCCGGTGACGAGGGCGCTGCCCTGGTGCTGGTCGATCGTGCCGAACATGTCCACCAGGTGGCCCGCGAGTTTGGCGAGCAGGGGATCGAGGTCCTTGCCCTGAACGCCGATCTGGAGACCTGGGAGGGCGCCGAGAGCGCCATCAAGAGCGCCATCGAGCGCTTCGGGCGACTCGACGTCCTGGTCAACAACGTCGGCGGGACCATCTGGGCCAAGCCCTACACCCAGTATTCACCGGAGCAGGTCGAGGCCGAGGTGCGTCGCTCGCTGTTTCCGACGCTGTGGTGCTGTCGCGCGGCGCTGCCCCACCTGATCGACAGCGGCGGCAATATCGTCAACGTCTCCTCGGTGGCCACCCGCGGGGTCAATCGGGTGCCCTACGCTTCGGCCAAGGGCGGGGTGAACGCCATGACCGTGGCGCTGGCCATCGAGATGGCCGAGCACGGCGTACGGGTCAACGCCACCGCCCCCGGCGGCACCGAGGCGCCGCCCCGGCTGACGCCGCGCAACGCCGAGCCCCAGAGCGAACAGGACAAGCTGTGGTACCAGCAGTTGATCGACCAGACCCTGGCGTCGAGCCTGATGCACCGCTACGGCACCCTGGACGAGCAGGTTGGGCCGATCCTGTTTCTGGCCTCCCGCGACGCCAGCTATATCACCGGCACGGTGGTGCCGGTGGCCGGCGGCGACCTGGGCTAGCCGGTTGATGCCGCGTGACGTGGACCCAGCTTGCATCCCGCTGTACCTGCGGGGGCACCGGGACGGCGTGGTGAATCTTGTATCCTCCTTGGCCTGGCCGTGTGCCGGGCCTTTTTTGTCTTCCGTCGACGTCGCCAGGGGACCCACCAGGTGACATTCCTGGCCGTACATCGACGCCATCATCAAGGAGCCAGCCCATGCGCCGAACCGACTCCGATACCGTAACCGCACCCCAGGGATCGGCTGCAGGGTCGTCCCTTTTTCGTGACCTGTCACTGTCGGCGGTGACGGCAGGCTTTGTCGCGGTGCTGATTTCCTACTCGGGGCCGCTGGCGATCTTCTTCCAGGCCGGGGCGGCGGCGGATATCTCACCCGAGATGATGACCTCCTGGGTGTGGGCCATCTCGCTGGGGGCGGCGGTGTCGGGCATCGTCCTGAGCCTGTGGCTCAGGGTGCCGGTGGTGACGGCCTGGTCGGCGCCGGGGACGGCGCTGCTGATCACCCTGTTCCCGGAGCTGTCGCTGGGCGAGGCGGTAGGCGCCTACCTGACAGCGGCGGTGCTGATGCTGATCATCGGTGTCACCGGCAGCTTCGACCGGTTGATGGCGCTGATTCCGTCGGGCGTGGCCGCCGGCATGATGGCGGGCATCCTGTTCCAGTTCGGCCTCGGTGCCTTTGCGGCCATCGAGACCTCGCCCTGGCTCGCCGTCGGCATGTTGCTGGCCTATCTGGTGTTCAAGCGGCTGGCGCCGCGCTATTGCCTGATCCTGTTGCTGATCACCGGTGTGGTGCTCGCCGTGGCGCTGGAAGGCGCGAGTCTCGCCGGCGTCGGTGTGCACCTGGCGATTCCCCGCTTTATCGCTCCCGAGTGGACCATCACCAGCACCCTGAGCCTGGCGTTGCCGCTGGTGGTGGTGAGCCTGACCGGCCAGTTCCTGCCGGGAATGGCGATCCTGCACGCAGCGGGCTATCACACCAGGGCCCGGCCGATTCTGACGGTGGCCAGCCTGACCTCCTTCGCCACTGCCTGCTTTGGCGGCATCACCACGGTGATCGCGGCCATCACCGCTGCGCTGTGCACCGGCAAGGATGCCCACCAGGACCCGGGCCGTCGCTACGTCGCCGGGGTCGCCAACGGCGTCTTCTACCTGGTCGGTGGGCTGTTCGCCGGCACTATCGTGGCGCTCTTCACTTCCTTGCCCGGCGCCTTTGTGGCGGTACTGGCGGGGCTTGCCTTGATCGGTGCGATCACCAGCAATCTGGCCGCCATGATCGCCGCCGAGGACCACCGCGAGGCCTCGGTGATCGCCTTTATGGTGACGGCCTCGGGCATGAGCCTGTTCGGTCTGGGCGCGGCCTTCTGGGGGGTGGTGATCGGCATGCTGGCGGTCAGGTTGCTGCATGGTGGACGCGCCGCGGCCTGACGCTGGCGGTGACGCATGGTCCCAGGCCGAATGGCGCTCGAGCATCGCGAATTCATCGATGTCAGCACCGTCGGTGAGCCTGACCTGCAGCCGTCTGATACCGCTGGATTAGTGTGCTGAAACGATCGCTGCGTCAGGGTGGGAGCGCGGGGTGACAAAGTTGCCGGCTATCATCGGCGGAGCCCTATTTGGGCGCTGTCCGAAAAGTCGACGAGCGAAGGTTAGACAAGGCAAAAATCGGTGAGAAAGCGCAGTTTACGGAGTGTAAATGAGCATTTTGATCCGATTTTTAACGCCGTATTACCGAGTGCAGGCACTTTTCAGACAAGCCCTAGGCAAAGATGTCCGCTGTACTCGCTCGAATCACCAGGAAACCGCCGTGACCCCGTATTCAAGAAGTGCTCTCGCCTGCCATGCGCTGGCGACCCTGATTCTGATCGCCTTTGGTCTGGTCTATCTCGGCCGCAGCGAATTCATGCCCTACCATGCCGCCGCCATGGGGCTCGACTGGGAGTCGGTCGCTCCAGGCACCCGACAGGTACTGCTGGCGCTGATGCATGCCCTGGGGGGCGCCTGTCTCAGCGTGGCGATGCTGGTCGGCGTTCTGCTGTGGGGGCCGTTTCGGAGGGGGGCCGACTGGGCGACCTGGACGGTGCCGCTGGCCGGCTTTGTGCTGTGTGCGACCTCGCTCTACGCTCAGGTCGGGGTCGCCCTCAGGACACCGGCGTCGCCTCCCATGCTGCCGGTCATCGCCGCCGGTGTCTTGCTGGCGCTGGGGCTGTGGCGGTCACGGCGCTGGCGCCAACGCGACGTCCCGTTGCACACCCGGTCGGACTCACGCTAGCGCACCGTGCTGACGGTAACCGCAGGGTCAGTCTCCCTCCCACTTCTCCAGCAGCCGGTCATGATAGCGCCCCAGCTCAAGAAGCCGACTGGCACCCCGCCCGCTTTCGCCAAGCCGTGCGCGCAGAAGGCGCAGGCGCTTCTCGCAAGCGCTTCGCTCGGCGGCTTCCTGTGTCTGCGCCAGCAGGTCTTCCACCTCACGAATCTCGCGCTGAAGCTGAAGCTCCGGGGGCAGATAGCCTGAGTTCTTCAGCAGTCGGTAGCCTGCCCGCAGCGCCTCGGGAATCATGCTGTCGTCGTCGAGTTCGATGGGCTTGCCGTGATCCGGCAGGTCGTCGAAGGCGCCTTCCTGCTGTGCCTTCTGGATACGTGCCTTGGCCAGTTGATCGAGCAGGGACATGGGAGCACCTCGTGGCGTAAAGCGGTCCTGTTGACCAGACTTTAGGCCATCGGCGCGCTCCCATCACCCGCCACCGGGAACCTTCAAGAGAAGGAAGGCTCGAGGGCTACAGCTCTGGATGTCGACGATGCCAGTCGGTGACCTGCTGGAAGGCCCAGCCGGCGCGTACCAGCATTGCTTCGTCGAACATCGGTGCGATGAACTGGAAGGCGATGGGCCCGCCCTGCTGGCTGAAGCCCGCCGGCAGGGTAATGGTCGGGTGCCCGCTCAGATCGAAAGGACAGGTATAGCGCAGCATGCCGGAAAACAGCGCTTCATCCTCACCGAACTTCTCCATGAAGGCCATCGACGGGGCGGCGTAGGCGGTGACCGGGGCGATCAGCAGGTCGACACTGGCCAAGAGGCGATCGACCCGGCCCTTGAACTCGGCCCGGCGCAGCAGTCGTTGCTGGTGGTCCATGGCGCTCTGGGCGCGGCCCAGGTCGATCAGACCAGCAAGACCAGGGCCGTACGCTTCGCGCTGGCTGGGGAAGGTCTCGGCATGGGCGACGGCGGTCTCCACGCCGCACAGTGGCGCCCAGTCGAATACCGCCTGCTGGGTGTCGGGGAAGTCGATTTCCTCGATCACGGCACCGAGCTGTCCCAGCGTGGACACGACCTGTTCGAGGACGCCGCGGGTTTCGGTATCCACCGCTTCGATGGCCCAGCGAGGGTCGAGCCCGATACGCACGCCCTTCAGGCCTCGCGTCATGCCGGCCAGGTAATCCGGCACGGCGAGGGGAACGGCGGTGGGGTCACGTTCGTCGGCACCGGCAATAACGCCAAGCAGCGCCCCTGCGTCGGCGGCGCTGCGGGCGATCGGCCCGATGTGGTCCATCGAGGCCGCCAGCTCGAAGGCGCCGTGTCGGCTGACTCGGCCCCAGCTCGGCTTGAGGCCGGTGACGCCGTTGGCGGCCGAGGGGAAGCGAATCGAGCCACCGGTGTCGGTGCCCAGCGAGCCAAAGCACAGCCCGGCGGCGGTGGCCACGCCGGAACCGCTGGACGAGGCGCCTGACCACAGGGCCTCGCCCCAGGGGTTGGTGGGCGGCGTGATGTCGGGGTGGTGATCGGCGAAGGCGCCTTCGGTCTGCTGCAGCTTGCCTAGCAGCACGGCCCCGGCCTGGTCGAGGCGTGTGACCACGCTGGCCGTTTTCCGGGGCACGTGGTCACGGTGCAGGGGCATGCCGTGGGTCGTCCGGGTCCCCGCTGTCCACAGCAGATCCTTGACGGCCACTGGAACACCCTGAAGCGGCCCCTTGTGGATGCCAGCGGCCAGATCGCGGTCCGCCTGGGCGGCCTGTTCAAGTGCACTGTCGGCCATGACGGTGACAAAGCTGTTCAGGGTGGTATCGACGCTGTCGATTCGCTCGAGCATGGTTCGAGTGACCTCGACGGCGCTCAGTTCCCTGGACTGGATTCGACGGCCGACCTCGATAAGGCCGTCAAAGTGCAGCGGATGGTCTGTCATTGTTGTCATCCTGATGGTGAGAGAAGACGCTCACCTTCAGGGTAGGCAGGGCGAGGGACTCAGGTTTGCCTGAACGGGCCAAGCGGTGGCCCGAGAGGGCCAGAGCGAGCTGGTGGGGTCACATCGTCTCGGGTGCGTGGCGACCTGCTTGCAGCAAGGTAGAGGGCGAATGACCGTAGGCCTGACGGAAGCTTCGGCTGAAATGGGAGACACTGGTGAAGCCATGCTCCAGGGCGACCTCGGTGACGCTGCGGATACCACCTGCCCGCAGGGTGGCGCGACTCTGCTCCAGGCGAATCGCCCACAGTGCTGCCATGGGGGTGTGACCGTGCTGAGCGAACAGCCGGGTGAGGGTGCGCCGAGAGACATGGTTGTCCCGGGCGATGCGATCGAGGCTCAGGGACGGGTCCTGGTGCTGTTGTTGCAGGTAGTGACAAAGGCGTCGGTAGAGCACGTCGTTGCGACTGTCGCCAGCGCCGCCCAGCCCCTCGAGCACCAGAGCCGCCAGATCGACCATCGCCTCGCCGAGCCCGATCGACGAGGCTTCGGCGTCTAGCCGGGCGCCGTCTCGGATCAACGCCTTCAAAGAGGTGGCGCCGGGCAAGGTCGCCGGGATAGGTCGCGCGGTCAGCGGCTCGGTGGAGGTCAGGCGACGCATCAAGGGCGCCCGAGGAAGGCGCACCAGATGAAGCGCGCTGGCGCTCAGGCACCATTCGAACGGGCGGCAGGCATCGTACAGCACCAGGTCGCCGGGCCCGATGGCGATCCGCCGCTGATCCTGGTCGAGTCTGGCCGTGGCGTTCTCGAGAAAGCCGAGCCACAGGTCATCGTCGCTGTCGCGGGACAGGTGGTGTGACTGCCGGCGCCAGCGGTGGGAAGAGGCGGCCATGGTACTGATGGCGACGTCGCCGTATTGCCTGATGTTGAGGCTGCCATGGAAGGGCCGTTCGTCGAGGCATTGGCTGTCGGCTGGAATGCAGTGGCTGCAGACGACGTCGTGCCAGAAGGCGAAGCGCTCTCGGGAGTCGATCTGTCGGGTGGTAAAGGCGGCCGTCATGCAGGTGTCCTTCCAGGCGGGGCGGCCACAGGGTCTCAAAATGGACATTGATGCAGCCATCGTCCCGACACTATAGCGCAGGTATAGCACAGGCATAGCGCAGGCGGGTTTGGCGGCGGCATGCACGCCGGTTGGGCCCTTAGCGCAGGGGATAAGCACTGGTGACTGTTTGCGAGACGCAACAGCCCCCGCGAGATCGCTCTCGCGGGGGCTGTGGTCGTGGCGGGACCCCTTTCGATCAAGCCCTGCCAAGGGCTCTGGCGCTAGCTTGGGCTCAGGCGTCGGCCTTCTCCTTCTTCGCCTTGCGGCCAGCCGCCTTGCCGGCGGGTGTGCTCGCTTCGTCCCTGGCGTTCTGTCGGGCCTTTTCCGGGGCCTTGTCAGGGGCATTGGCAGGCGTCCGAGCAGGCGCGCGCGCTTCGCTCTTCTTGATCACGGTGGTGCCGGCGAATGTCTCACCCTCCACGTAGACCTCGCCGTAGTAGGACGCCCGCAGCACTTCCTTGAGCTCGCTGATCAAGGGGTAGCGCGGGTTGGCGCCGGTGCACTGGTCATCGAAGGCCTCCGCGGCCACTTCATCGAGCTTGGCCAGGAAGTCGGCCTCGGGGACGCCGGCGTCCTTGATCGAGGTGGGGATGTCCAGGTCGCGCTTGAGCTCATCGAGCCAGTTGATCAGGCGTTCGACCTTCTGGGCGGTACGGTCACCGGCCTGGGACAGCCCCAGGTGATCGGCGACCTCGGCGTAGCGGCTGCGCGCCTTGGGCCGGTCGTACTGGGAGAAGGCAGTCTGCTTGGTCGGGTTGTCGTTGGCGTTGAAGCGCACCACGTTGGTAATCAGCAGCGCATTGGCCAGGCCATGGGGCAGGTGGAACTCGGCGCCAAGCTTGTGGGCCATGGAGTGGCACACGCCAAGGAAGGCATTGGCAAAGGCCATGCCGGCGATGCTGGCGCCACTGTGGACCTTCTCGCGGGCCACGGCGTCGCGCTCGCCCTCACGGTAGCTGGCCGGCAGGTATTGCTTCAGCAGCTTCAGCGCCTGCAGCGCGTGACCGTCGGAGAACTCGTTGGCCAACACCGAGACGTAGGCCTCCAGCGCGTGGGTCACGGCGTCATAACCCCCGAAGGCGGTCAGCGATCTGGGCATCTTCATCACCAGGTTGGCATCGACGATGGCCATGTCCGGGGTCAGCTGATAGTCCGCCAGCGGGTACTTGATGCCGGTGGCGTCGTCGGTGACCACCGCGAAAGGCGTGACCTCGGAGCCGGTTCCGGAGGTGGTGGGGATGCACACCAGGCTGGCCTTTTCGCCCATGGTGGGGAACTGGTAGATCCGCTTGCGGATGTCCATGAAGCGCATCGCCAGGTCCTGGAAGTGCACGTCCGGGTGCTCGTACTTGACCCACATGATCTTGGCGGCGTCCATCGGCGAGCCGCCACCGAGCGCCAGGATCACGTCGGGCTGGAAGCTGGCCATGGCCTCGGCGCCCTTGTCGACGATCGACATGGTGGGGTCGGCCTCGACGTCGTAGAAGGTGTGGACCTCCATGCCGAGTCCCTTGAGCAGTGCCATCAGCTCATCGGCGTAGCCGTTGTTGAACAGGAAGCGGTCGGTGACGATAAAGGCGCGCTTCTTGTCCTTGAGGTCGGTCAGCGCCACCGACAGGCTGCCGCGACGGAAGTAGATCGATTCGGGGAGCTTGTGCCACAGCATGTTTTCCGCCCGCTTGGCCACGGTCTTGGTGTTGATCAGGTGCTTGGGACCGACATTTTCGGAGATCGAGTTGCCGCCCCAGGAACCGCAGCCGAGGGTCAGCGAGGGCGCCATGTCGAAGTTGTACATGTCGCCGATGCCGCCGTGGGAGGTGGGGATATTGACCAGGATGCGCGCGGTCTTGAGGCGGTCGCCGAAGTAGCGGATACGCGACTGCTGAGTGTCCTGGTTGGTGTAGAGCCCTGAGGTATGGCCGATGCCGCCAAACTCGACCATGGTGCAGGCCTGGTCCACCGCGTCCTCGAAGGAACTGGCGCGGAACATGCCCAGTGTCGGTGACAGCTTCTCGTGGGCAAAGGCGTCGTCGATGCTGACCCGCTCGCCCTCGCCGATCAGGATCTTGGTGTCGGCGGGCACCTCGATGCCGGCGAGCCCGGCGATGGTCGCCGCCGACTGGCCGACGATGGCGGCGTTGAGCGCGCCATTTTTCAGAAGCACCTGACGGACCTGGTCGGCCTCGTCGGCGGACAGCAGGTAGGCCGCGTGGGAGGCGAAGCGTTCACGCACCTCGTCGTAGACCTCGTCGAGCACGATCACCGCTTGCTCCGAGGCGCATACCACGCCGTTGTCGAAGGTCTTGGACATCAGGATCGAGGCCACCGCCCGCTTGATGTCCGCGCTCTCGTCGATCACCACCGGCACGTTGCCGGCACCCACGCCGATGGCCGGCTTGCCCGAGGAGTAGGCCGCCTTGACCATGCCGGGGCCGCCGGTGGCCAGGATCAGGTTGATGCCCTCGTGCTTCATCAGGGCCTCGGACAACTCCACCGAGGGCTGGTCGATCCAGCCGATGATGTCCTGTGGTGCACCGGCAGCCACCGCCGCCTCCAGCACCAGCTTCGCGGCGGCGTTGGTGCAGTGACGTGCGCGCGGGTGGGGCGAGAAGATGATGCCGTTGCGGGTCTTCAGCGAGATCAGCGCCTTGAAGATGGCCGTGGAGGTGGGGTTGGTGGTGGGGATGATGCCGCAGATCAGGCCCACCGGCTCGGCGATGGTCATGGTGCCGGCTTCATCGTGGGTGGCGATGACGCCGCAGGTCCTGTCGTCCTTGTACTTGTTGTAGATGAACTCCGAGGCAAAGTGGTTCTTGATCACCTTGTCCTCGAGCACGCCCATGGCGGTCTCTTCCACCGCCTGGCGGGCCAGCGGTATGCGGGCCTGGTTGGCGGCAAGCGAGGCAGCGCGAAAGATCGCATCGACCTTCTCTTGAGAGAAGCTGGCAAAGACCCGTTGCGCGGCCTTGACCCTGGCGACGAGGGCGTCGAGTTCAGCGAGGTTGGTAACAGCCATTATTGGCCTCCAGTAACATGACAAAGGAAAGAAAAGCGACCTGCGAAACCTCCTTGGCGTGTGCAGCGCCTGTTGCTCGGAGCTGGGCATGTGCCTGGCTCGGGCGTCGGCGAGCGTCGGGCTCGGGCGTCGGCGGGCATAAGGCTCGGGCGTCGGCGAGCATAAGAAGCAAAGCGGCTTGAAAAGTGGCTTGATGTCTTCCCGTCGAGATTCAGTCTATGGCTGTCTCGATTCAGCTCTGCTGACAGGGGTCAGTTTTGTCGCCGGTATTCCGCTGATTCGAACATCATGATGATCGCAAGCATCAGCCCGGCCTATCCGTGGGCTGGGGTAGGGAGGGCGCTTCAGCCGAGCCCCCTGTGGAGGAGGAGAGGTAGACTCCACCTCGGTCAGGAGAGGCCATTGGCAATAATGTCAGGACACAAATCGTCACTCCGACGGGTCTTGCGACCCGAGTGATGGTTGACTAGCCTCGTGTGACGATAGTTGGACGAAAGCTATACAGAGCGAAAGGAGTCGTTATGTGGAGCCTCAAGGATCTTCATCTGCAGCCGATCGCCGGTGAATGGAGGGCTGGAAGTTCCGGCGAGTCGCTCAAGGTGATGGACCCCTACCACCAGAAACAACTGGTGGAGATCACCCAGGCAGATTGCTCCGACGTCGAGCATGCCTTTGATGCGGCCGACCGAGCGCAACGGCAGTGGGCGAATACCAGCGCTACCCACAGAGCGGCTGTACTGCGCCGTGTCGCCGAACTGATGGAAGAGCGCAAGGATGAACTGGTCGAGTGGCTCATCCGCGAGTCGGGCAGCACTCGCATCAAGGCCGAACTCGAGTGGAACAATGCCTGGGAGATGTCGCTCGAAGCCGCCGCCATGGCCACTCGCGTGCAAGGTACCACTGCCGCTTCGAGCGTCCCGGGCAAGGACCATAGGGTCTATCGCAAGCCGCTGGGCGTGATTGGCGTGATCAGTCCCTGGAACTTTCCCTTCCACCTGACCCAGCGCACCATCGGCCCCGCCCTTGCGCTGGGTAACGCCGTGGTGCTCAAGCCTGCCAGCGATACCCCCTTGACCGGTGGATTGCTGCTGGCACGGCTTTACGAGGAAGCGGGGCTGCCGAAGGGGCTCCTCAGTGTTCTGGTTGGTGCCGGCAGCGAGCTCGGCGACCCGCTGGTCGGACATCGGCTAGCCAAGCTTATCTCCTTCACCGGTTCCACCGAGGTGGGCCGACAGATCGCCAAGGGGGCGGTCGGCGGAGAACATATCAAGCCAGTGGCACTGGAACTCGGCGGCAACAGTCCCTTTGTGGTGCTCGATGACGCTGACATCGATCGGGCCGTACGGGCGGCGGTGGTCGGCAAGTTCATGCATCAGGGCCAGATCTGCATCGCCATCAACCGTATCATCGTCGATGCGTCGATCCACGACGCCTTTGTCGAGCGCTTCGTCGAGCGGGTCAAGGGGCTCAAGGTCGGGGACCCCTCCGACGCAGATACCGTCATCGGACCGATCATCAACGATCAACAGCTAGACGGGCTGAAGGACACCATCGACAGGGCCCGGGAGTCTGGTGCCCGGGTGGCGCTCGAGGGCTCTCTTGAAGGCCCTTGCCTGCATCCCTGGGTGTTCAGCCATGTCAGCGAGGAGATGGACCTGGCCTGCAACGAGATATTTGGTCCGATCGCCGGCATCATCAAGGCCGACGGTGAGGCCGAGGCGATACGCATCGCCAATGCCACCGAGTATGGCCTCTCCGCAGCGGTCTTCAGCGGTTGTCCGGCGCGCGGCGAACGGGTGGCACGCCAGATAGAGTCGGGAATGGTGCACGTCAATGACATGCCGGTGAACGACGAACCACACATGCCGTTCGGTGGTGAGAAGAATTCCGGGATCGGCCGATTCAACGGCGACTGGGTGCTGAACGAGATGACAACCGTGCAATGGGTCAGCGTCCAGCACGAGCCTCGCGACTATCCCTTCTGATGGATTCCTCGGATACGGTGCGAAGCGCGTGCCGCCTGCTAGAGTCAAGTAGACTTAGGGTTGTGGATTGAACCCTCTGTGAGCGTCCCTGGACCCTGGCCAGGGTCAACCGACAGCGCTAGGGTGAAAGGGAATCACGACCAACGTCTTAGACAAGGAGATGTTATGAAAAACAGCATGATGCGTCGTTTCGGAATGGCTTTCGTGATCGCGATGATGGCGGGTGGTCTGGCCGCCTGCGAAGAGGAAGGCCCTGCCGAGCAGGCCGGCGAGGAAATGGATCAGGCGGTCGAGGATGCCGGTGAGTCCATGGAAGACATGGGCGAAGAGATGGAAGAGTCGGCCGAGGAAGCCACCAACTGATGTGACAGGCGTCACCGTCAGCGGCGCTATGCCGAGAGAGGCAGCGTGAAGGACGGGTCTGCTCACACTGACCTTGTGGGTCGGTGATGTCGCCTGTCTTCGCCGCTGAGGAGTATCAGGATAAGAGGTCTGTCCCCAGGGGCAGGCCTTTTCTGTGTGCAACGGAGTTGTTTCATGATCAAGCGGATCAAGATCGCGGCGGCACTGAGCGGCCTGATGATGTCCCAGGCAGTAATGGCCGCCGCGCCCGAAACGTCACACTGGTCCTACACGGGAGACACGGGACCTGCCCACTGGGCTGACATCGACGACGACTTCAGTATGTGTGGCCTGGGTCGCAACCAGTCGCCCGTCGATATCGATGGCGCTATCGATGCCGAACTTCCACCGCTACAACTTGACTACGCGACCACCGGGACCAGGGTCTTCAACAATGGCCACACGGTGCAGGTAGCCTCCCCCGAGGGCAACACGCTGACGCTTGATGGGGATCTCTTCATCCTGCAGCAGATGCACTTTCACGCGCCTTCCGAGCACACGGTAGACGGACGCCGGTTCCCGCTGGAAGCGCATCTGGTGCACAGCGACAAGGACGGCAACCTGGCGGTAGTCACGGTGCTGTTCGAGGAAGGCGAGGAAAATGCAGCATTGCGCTCGCTTGCCGATAGCCTGCCAGATACCGCCGGTGAACGTGCCGACGTAACCGATACCGTGAACTTCACGCAGATGTTGCCGGCCCAGCATGACTACTATCGCCTGAACGGTTCCTTGACCACTCCACCCTGCTCCGAAGGCGTCCGCTGGGTGATCATGCAGAGCACGCAGGATATTTCATCTGATCAGGTCGAGTCGTTCTCTGCTGCGATCGGGGACGCCAATAACCGGCCGCTGCAGCCTCTGAATGCCAGAGTGCCACTCAAGTAGTTCCGTCTCTCGACAACACCTTGTCACATGGTGATAAGCATCGCTCCCGGACGTCGTCGGCGCTGCTGCGCTGGGTCCGGGCCGGCACTTGCATGGCATCATTGATGCCGTCGGTACTAGCCAAGTCGCGATTGTCACTCTAATGTAAACGGGGAAGTTACAAATTTTTCTCCTGGAGGTGCTTCATGAAGCAAGGAATGTTTCGTCGTCTGGCCCTGGCCAGCGCTGTGGCGTCCATGATGCTGGTACTGGCGGGTTGCGAGGACGACGCGGCCGAAGACGCTGGCGCTCAGGTGGACGATGCACGCGAAGCGGTGGAAGAGCAGGCGCAGGAGACCGCCGCCGAAGCGGAGCAGTTGGCCGAGGACGCCGGAGAGGCGATGAGCGAGACCGCCGACGATGCCGAGCAGGCGATGGATGAAGCCGCCGCCGAAGCGGAGCAGCAGGCCGAGGACGCCGGAGAGGCGATGAGCGAGACCGCCGACGACGCTGAGCAGGCGATGGATGAAGCCGCTGCCGATGCCGAACAGCAGGCCGAAGAGGCGGAGCAGGCGATGGATGAAACTGCTGCCGACGCTGAACAGGCGATGGATGAAGCCGCCGCCGATGCCGAGCAGCAGGCCGAGGACGCCGAGCAGGCGATGGACGAAACCGCTGCCGATGCCGAACAGCAGGCCGACGAGGCTGCCGCAGGAGCCTCCAATCTGGTCGACGACGCTCAGGAAGCGCTGGGTGATGCTGCTGATGCCGTGCAAGAGCAGGCCAACGAGGCCATGGAGGGCATGAGCAATCTGGCAGAGGACGCCCAGAATGCCCTGAGCGATATGGCCGGTGACGCCGAACAGGGAGCCGATGCGGCTGCCGAGAGCGCGGGTCAGGCGGTCGAGGAAGCCGGTGACGAGGTCGAGCAGGCGACCGATGAGGCGGCCCAGTAAGTCGAACCTTCTGGTCGGGGCTTTTGCGCCGGGCGTCGGTTCTACAGGCTCGGTTTGGTCAGGCTTGGCGCCTTCATGGCGCCTTCAGAAGCACCCACCGGCCCTTGAGCCCGTCAGAAACACAAAAAGGCCGAGATCCAGGATCTCGGCCTTTTTGCGTTGCCTATCTGTGGGCTGGGTGGCCATCACTGCCCGCCGCTGAGGGCGGCAGGCAGCGACGATGATCAGCCGTTCTGCTCGATGCCCTGGATGTACCAGGGGGCATCGTCACGCATTTCGCGGATCAGGTGCCAGGTCTCGTTGAACTCGGTTTCGCTGCCGTTTTCCTTGAGCACGCCGTGGAACAGCACCCGCGCCTCGGCCTGGTTGGCGAACTCCTGAACGCCGCCGAGCTCCGCAAACAGGCGCACGATTTCGGTCTGGTTGTTGGCCGGCTCCTGGGCCCGCTGTTCGCGCAGCAGGTTGTAGAGTTCCGGCGTCACGTACTCCTGGATGCGCGGCAGGTCGTTGTTGTCCCAGGCCCGCTGAAGGGTCATGAAGTGCTCCTTGGCGCCGCCGAGGAAGCGTTCACGGTCGAACCAGGCGGGGTCTCCCTGAGGCCCTCCGGTCTGAGTGCCTGCGCTGTGGGCACCGAGACCTCCGGCGGAGCCCGGCATGTTGAACGGTGAGCTCTGGTGCTGTTCACGGTGCATGCCGGATGAACCGCCTCCCGCCGATGCGGTGGCCGTGCGCCGCCGTGCCAGCAGCTTGAACAGCAGGAAGGCCGCGCCTGCCATCAGCAGCAGGTCGACCATGCCGAGGCCATCGAAGGCGCCGCCGAAGAACAGCGCGCCGAGGAGGCTGCCGGCCAGCAGACCGCCGAGCATACCGCCCATCAGGCCGCTCTTCTTGCCGGCGGTCGGGGCGGCGTTGGGACGAGCGGTGTTCTGTGACTGGGTCGCACTGGGGCTGGCCTGGCGCGAGTAGGAACCAACACTCTTGCCGCCACCCAGGCGGCGGGCGTCGGCGCTGTCGACGGCAAGGCCGAAGCCCATCACGCCGACAAGGATCATCACGAGAAGGTGACGCATCGAAGACATCTCCGTAGTTCGGCCTGCATTGGCCAGTCTGGGCCTTTGACCCTGGTGGTCAGAGGCACGTCGCTCGTCCATTCTAGCGATAACGGGCGCCGCGGGAAGCCGTGTACAACGAAAAGTCGAGGAGACCCCATGCTGATCGAACGTAGTGACAGTCTGCTGCTGGTGGTCGACGTGCAGACGGCATTGATGCCGGTGGTGGAAAGAGGGGATCAGGCGATCACCGAGATCGGCTGGCTGGCGGCCGTGGCAGAGCGCCTGGAGGTGCCTGTGTGGGTGACCGAGCAGTATCCTCAGGGGCTCGGGGCGACCGAGCCGCGACTGAAATGTGCCCTGCCACAGAGCACCCGCTGGTTCACCAAGAGTCACTTCAACGCCTGCCGGGAGCGCGATATTGCACAGGCCTTCGAGGCGGCTGCGCCGCGTCAGGTCGTGATTGCCGGGGCCGAAGCCCATATCTGTGTGCTGCAGACGGCACTTGGCCTGCTGGAACGGGGTGTCGAGCTGTTCTGGCTGGTCGAAGGCTGCGTCAGTCGCCGCAGCGATGAAGCGAGACTTGCCGGCGAGCGCGCAAGACAGGCCGGCGCCTGGCAAGTCAGCGCCGACATGGTGGCCTACGAATGGCTGGAACGCTGTGACGACGCGACCTTTCGCGAGGTGCATCGTGAACTGCTGCGCCCCAGGGCGTCCCGGCCGCTGCGGCTGGCGCCCTGAGGATCACAGCTGGCGCGCCAGCCAAGCCAGACAATAAAGCCACGCCTTCATGATCGCTGAAAGGTGGCACCGTGCACCGTCTGCGGCGCACGGACGAGCGCTACCGGCGTAGCGGCGGCGCGACTCAGGCGGGGTTGTCGCGGGTGAACACCAGGGTGCCACCCTCGGACTCGGCGGCGTTGAAGCGGTACCCGGCCACGTCGAAGTCCTTGAGCCCTTCCCTGTCGTCCAGGCGTTGCTGGATCATCCAGGCGGCCATCAGTCCCCGGGCCTTCTTGGCGTAGAAGCTGATGATCTTGTAGCGATCGTTCTTCCAGTCCTTGAACACCGGGGTGACCACTTCGGCCTTGAGCTTTCTGGCATCGATGGCCTTGAAGTACTCGTTGGAGGCCAGGTTGACCAGCACAGGTGTTCCGCTCTGTGCCACCGCCCGGTCGAGCTCCTCGGTCAGCAGCGGCTTCCAGAAGGCGTAGAGGTCCTTGCCCTTGGCGTTTTCCAGACGGGTGCCCATTTCCAGGCGATAGGGCTGGATCAGATCCAGCGGGCGCAGCAGGCCATAGAGGCCCGACAGGATGCGCAGATGATCCTGGGCGAAGCGGTTGTCAGCTTCATCGAAGGCGTCGGCCTGCAGGCCGACGTAGACGTCGCCCTGGAAGGCCTGGGCGGCGACCTTGGCGTTGTCCGGAGTGAACGGGGTCTGCCACTGACCGAAGCGCGCCGCGTTGAGTCCGGCGATCTTGTCGCTGACGCCCATCAGCTCCGAGATGCGGGCCGGGCTGTAGTCGCGCAGGATGTCGATCAGCTCGCGGGAGCGGTCGAGGTAGTCGGGCTCGCTGTGGATATCGGTGGTGGCCGGGGTCTCGAAGTCCAGCGTCTTGGCCGGAGAGATCACGCTGAGCATGGGCGTGCTCCTGATGTCAGGTAGGGAAAATTGGCAAGTGGCCGTCATTGTACCAAGCCCCGCCGCCGCTCGGGACGAGGGCGAGGCTATGGACGCCATAGTAAAGAGGGCATGCCTGCCGGCAAGGGCAGGCGTTGTTCTTTGCTTGAGGCCGAGGGGGCGAGGCCGCTTCAGGGGCTGGGGTTGGGCAGCCTGTGATGGATGGCCTCGATGCCTTCGATGACTTCGTCGGCCAGCACCAGGGACTCCGAGGCGAGGTTGCTCTCGAGCTGCTCCATGGTGGTCGCGCCGATGATGTTGCTGGTCAGGAAGGAGCGCGAGTTGACGTAGGCCAGCGCCATCTGGGCCGGGTCCAGGGCGTGCTCGTGGGCCAGTTCGACGTAGGCGCGGGTGGCATCGATCGCCTGATCGGAGCTGTAGCGGCTGAAGCGGTCCCACAGGGTCAGGCGGGCGCCAGGCGGACGGGCGCCGTCCAGATACTTGCCCGACAGCACACCGAAGGCCAGCGGCGAGTAGGCCAGCAGTCCCACCTGTTCGCGGTGAGCGATCTCTGCCAGCCCCACCTCGAAGGTCCGGTTGAGCAGGTTGTAGGGGTTCTGTATCGAGGCGACCCGCGGCAGGCCCAGGGTCTCGGCCAGTTGCAGGCAGCGCATCACGCCCCAGGGTGTCTCGTTGGACAGACCCACGGCACGTACCTTGCCGGCATCGACCAGTTCCTTGAGGGCCGACAGTGTCTCTTCCAGATCGGTGGCCTGCTCGTCCTCGTCGTGGGTATAGCCCAGGCGACCGAAGAAGTTGGTCGAACGGTCCGGCCAGTGCAGCTGGTAGAGATCGACGTAGTCGGTGTTCAGGCGTGCAAGGCTTGCGTCGATGGCCTCATGAAGATGGGCGCGAGTCAGGCGAGGTCCGCCGCGGATGTGCTTGATACCGGGGCCGGCAGCTTTGGTGGCGATGACCACGTCGTCGCGGCTTTGGCGGCCCTTGAGCCAGGAGCCTAGATAGCTCTCGGTCAGTCCCTGGGTGTCGGCCTTGGGCGGCACCGGGTACATCTCGGCGGCGTCGATGAAGTTGACGCCGAAGGCCACCGCGCGGTCGAGCTGGGCATGGGCCTCGGCCTCGGTGTTCTGCTCGCCGAAGGTCATGGTTCCAAGGCACAGGCGACTGACGTCGATGCCGGTGTTGCCAAGGGGACGGATCTGCATGGGGACTCCTTCTGGTAGGCCTTTGTCAGGGGGGCGCAGCGCCGCCGCCGGACCGTTTTTGCTGCAAAGCATCGAGATGGTACCTTTGGCCGATAGGGGTCGCCAAATCCCGGGGGTTGAGTCCGTATCGGGCCAGGCGTATGCTTGCCACCCCGTTGCCGCGGAGGAGTCCGTGGCACCGTCGATTCAACAGGAGATCGCCCGCGACACAGGAGGTGTCCGGTCCGACTTCCATCCTTTGGACTCAAGGTTGTTGCCATGCAGCAGGCATCGTCACTGAAGACGCGGCTCGAGTACCGTCTGGCCCAGCAGTTGTTTCACACTCGCTGGTTGCCCCGCTCGCCGCGAACCCAGAGGCTGACCATGCGTCTGTTTCAACGCTGTGCGGACGCCGGGCACCCGGCAGCACTGTCGTTGTACGGGCACATGCTGTTTCACCGGTCACGGGCACCCCAGGACAAGGCACGCGGCGCTCGCTACGTGCTGCAGGCCGCCCATGGCGGGGACGTCAGGGCGCAGTACCAGGCAGGCCAGATCCACGAACATGGCTGCGCGCTGTACCCGGCGCGCCACGACCACGCCGTGACCTGGTACGCCCGGGCCGGGGAAGCGGGGCATGCGTTGGCGGCGGCGCGCCTGGAGCGCGCCTACCGGGATGGTGAGCTGTCGCTACCGGTGGATCCAGAGCGTGCCGCCTACTGGGCGGTGCTGGCTTCGGCAGGGCAGGCCTCGTCAGGACAGCCTTCGTCAGGGCAAACCTTGGCACGCCAGGCCTCGCCAGGTTCGGCCAATAGCGCCCTGGCCAATGGACAGCCTGTTCCGGGGCAGTCCGCCAGGCAAGACGGTGTCATGCTGGACAAAGCGGAAGCCCAACAGCGACACTAGAGGTATCAGGCGCGGCGGTTGGGTCGCGCACGGGTCCCGGTGAGGCCGAGACGAGCGGCGGTTCAGGATTCCCTGGCCGCCGCTGGTAGTTTGGGCCTCGGGTACGGTTTTCGTTGTCGGGTGACGTCGGGGAGGCGTTTTGGCCGACTGTCACGACGAGGTTTGCTGCCTGTGGTGTTACCGACTCTGCTGGATATCGAAGCCTCTGGATTCGGGCGCGGCAGCTACCCGATCGAGATCGGCCTGGCGCGGCCGGACGGCAGCTGCTGCGCCTTTCTGATTCAGCCCCTCGAGGAATGGACCCACTGGGATCCCAAGGCCGAGCTGCTGCACGGGATATCCCGGGCCCGGCTCGAGCGCGAGGGCTATCCGGTACGTCACGTCGCCCGTTGGCTTAACGATGAGCTGCACGATATCGGCATCGCCTACAGCGATAGCTGGGGGTACGACAACACCTGGATGTCGCTGCTGTTCCACCACGCCGGCATGATTCCCGCCTTCCGCCTGGAAGCGCTGCGGCGGTTGCTCGACGAGACCCAGATGGCGATGTGGAGCGACATCAAGGAGTCGGTGATCGAGGAGCGGGGCATCCAGCGCCATCGCGCCGGCGAGGACGCCCGGCTGCTGCAGTTGACCTTCGCCCGCACCCAGGAGCTCAGCGCGCGCCGCTGACGCTCACTGTTTATCACTCTCGCTGACGCTCACTCTTTCTCGCGTTCTTTCTCGCACTCTTTGCCGCGCCATGGCGTCGCTCTATGTGGCGCCGCTCTCTATGGAGCTGTTGGGAGCCTGCCTACCTGAACAGTTACCCACAGCCGGTCCGACTGACCGTCTGTGGATAACGTATGCTGGTGTGATCCTTCAGGGAGCGAGATCAATCGGCGGCGACACGCAGCAGCAGCTTGCCGGTGTTGGCATTGTCGGCGAGGTGCTGGTGGGCGGCTTCGACCTCCGCGATGGGCCAGTCGGCGTCGATCAGCGGAGCGAGCTCGCCGCGCTCGAGCCTTGGCCACACGTGGCGAGCGAGTTCACCCAGAATCCTGCCCTTGTCTTCCGGTGACCTGGCCCGCAGGGTCGAGCCGATCAGGCGCTGGCGCTTCATCAGCAGGCGGCCGATATCGAGCTCGGCGTGGCGTCCGCCCATCAGCCCGATCACCACCATTCGTCCATCGGCGGCCAGCACCCGTTGATTGTCGGCCAGATAGCTGGCCCCCACCGGGTCGAGGATCAGGTTGACCTCGCCGAATGCCTTGACCGCCTCGACGAAGCTGCCCTGGTGGCGGTTCCAGCCCGCCCTGGCACCCAGCGACAGGCAGCGCTTGAGCTTTTCATCGCTGCCCACGGTGACAAAGCAGGGGTGACCGAACTCGCGGCACAGCTGGATCGCGGCGGTACCGACGCCGCTGGCGGCGGCGTGCAGCAGCACCTGCTCGCCTTCGGCGAGTTGGCCTTCGATGAACAGGTTCAGCCAGGCGGTGGCGTAGACCTCCGGCAGGGCGGCGGCCTCGCGCAGGCCAAGGCCATCGGGCACCGGCAGCACCTGGCGTTCGTCCACGCAGACCTTCTCTGCGTAGCCGCCACCGGCGAGCAGCGCGCACACTTGCTGTCCAACCTGGAGCTTTTCGACCTCGGGGCCGAGCGCCACCACGCTACCGCTGACTTCCAGTCCCAGCACCTCGGAGACGCCTGGGGGCGGTGGGTACTGACCGGCGCGCTGCATCAGGTCGGCGCGATTGACGCCGGCCCAGGCCACCTCGATATGCACTTCTCTGGCCCGGGGGGCGGGGAGATCGTCGGTGGACCGCCAGATCAGGCGGTCGCCGTCTTGCTGCATGGCGTACATCGGACATCCTCCATGATGAAATGAGAGGTCGACGAGGCGGCTGAGAAGCCGCTTGGACGCAGGAGCCTAGCGCTTGTCCAGGCGGGCCTCGAGCGCCTCCAGCAGGGCGTCGGGGTTGGCTGCACTGATCAGCGTATCGAGCGTGGCGGTGTCGAGAAAGCCCTGCTCCACCCCGGCGTGGAGGAACCTAAGCAAGGGGCGATAGAAGGCGCAGGTGTCGAGAATGCCGATGGGCTTGGCGTGCAGGCCGAGGTAGCGCCAGGTCCAGGTCTCGAAGAATTCCTCCAGGGTGCCGATCCCGCCCGGCAGCATCACGAAGGCGTCGGCGTTGGCCGCCATCTGGGCCTTGCGCTCGTGCATGTCGCCGACACGAACCAGTTCGGTCAGGCCATCGTGGGCCAGCTCCCGGTCCACCAGGTGGTGGGGCATGACGCCGATGACCTGGCCTCCGGCCTCCAGGGTGGCATCGGCCAGCGCGCCCATCAGGCCGACACTGGCGCCACCGTAGACCAGGCCATGACCGCGTTCGGCCAGGCGCCGGCCGAAGGCGCGGGTATCCTCGAGAAAGCGGGGATCTTCGCCCTGGCGTGAACCAAGATAGACACAGATCTGGGCCATGGAACGTTCTTCCTGTCGCGGCGTGAAGGGGGAGAGCGCTTGTCTGCGAGCAGCTCAGGGCAATAGATCGATGATGCCGTAGTGCTCGTCGACCCACTGGCCGATCACATTGTTGCCGCACAGGTGATGGGCGTACTGGGTGTGCAGGCAGCGCACCTGATCGTGGTTGGCGATGCCGCCGATGCCGCGTTCACGCAGCACCTTGTCATAGCCCAGACGCTCGACCTCGGCACGCTGCTCGGCGCTCATGTGCGCCCAGCGGGTCGCGATGTAGTCCTGGTGGCTTGCATGGTAGGCCGCACGGAAGTCGTCATCCTCCTTCAGCCGGGCTTCCAGCGACTTGATCACGCCGGCGGCCTCGATCCGTGACAGCTCCACCTTGAGCAGCTCGGAACTCAGCCAGAACAGGGTGGGAAACGGCTTGCCGTCGACGATCGGGGCCATGCGCAGCACCAGCGGAGTGCCTTCGCCGTCGGTGGCGGCAAGGGCCTCGATGCCGCGGGGCTCGCGACCGAGCTGCTCGGCGATGATCGCCGTCTGGGCGGCATCGGGGGGCGTGTCAGGACGGATCACCATCGGGGTTGTCTCTTACGAATTTGGTGGAGCGCCCCACCGCGCGAAAGAAGGCACGATTGAGCTGTTCCGGGGTGGGGACGTAGGCCTGCTCGCGCTCGATGAACTCGGCGCCGCGTGCGATCAGCACGTCGTAGAGGCGATTGAACGGGGCATCATAATCGTAGGGATCGGCGCCGAACAAGCGAATGTGCGGATAGTCGGCGAAGCGCTCGAGGAAGAAGGCTTCCAGGCTGGCCTCGGCGGCGCGATGGCGGACCTTGTCGTCCGGGTCCAGCCACAGGGTGTAGCGGATCGCCATGGGCACCTCTGGTGTCGATATGGCTCCACCCTAGCATTTTTGCCATTTTGACGCTTGTTCGGCCGGTCTTTTTACTGGGAACAGGGCAGTCTCGAAGGGCTAGCTCGAAAGGCTGTCTCGAAGCGCTATCTTGAAACGCTATCTCGAAGCGCTATTTCGAAGGACTATCTCGCCAGCGCCACCACCTGGGCATCGGTCAGCGCGATCAGGTCGTCCGGGGCCAGGGTGATTTCCAGGCCGCGGCGTCCGCCGCTGACGTGGATCTGGCTGTGGTCGTGACAGCTGTCATCGATAAAGGTGGCCAGACGCTTCTTCTGACCCAGCGGGCTGATGCCACCGACCACATAGCCGGTGGCTCGTTCGGCCGCTTCGGCCTCGGCCATGGCGGCCTTGCGACCCTTGGCCGCCTTGGCCAGGGTCTTGAGGTCGAGCTTGCGCGATACCGGCACGATGGCCACCACCAGGCGCTGGCCATCGATGCTGGCCAGCAGGGTCTTGAACACCGCCGCGGGGTCCAGCCCCAGCGCCTCGGCCGCCTCCTCGCCGTAGGCCGGCGAGCGCGGGTCATGCTCGTAGCTGAGGGTGGAAAATGGTCTGCCGGCCTTTTCCAGCGTCTTGACGGCAGGGGTCATGGTCAGGCGATCTCCGGTTCGTGAAGGTGCTCCATCAGGGCTTCGCGCAGCTCGCCTTCGATCGGCACCGCCTTCTTGGTCTGGTGGTCGAAGTGCACCAGCACGGTGTGGCCGAGATTGGTCAGCTCGCCCTTCTGGTGGGCTTCCTGGGTCACGGTGAAGGAGCTGTTGCCCAGGCGTGACAGGTAAGTGCGAACCTCGATGTCATGGCCATAGTGGAGTTCGGCGCGATAGTCGATCTCCATGCGTGCCATGATCAACCGCCACTTGGCCGGGTCCAGGTCCGGGGTGAACAGTCGGAAGAGGTCGTTGCGTGCCAGCTCGAACCAGGCCGGCAGGCGGGTATTGTTGACGTGACCGAGGGCGTCGGTGTCGTAGAAGGCGGGCTCGATGGTGCGGGTCAGCATAGGGCGTTCTCGTTTGTTGTGGTGGCGATGTGGTGATGTCAGGGTTTCAGGATTATCCCAAGCAAGCGCTAGGTCAAGATGCGGGCGTCGGCGCGCCCGTCTTGGCTCAACGCTTGGCTCAGCCTTTAGCTCAGCCCTTGTCTCTCAACTTCGGCGGCCTGCCCACCACTGCTGCACGCGCATCCACGACAACAGCCACAGGGTGGCGGCGGCGAAGCCCAGCAGGGTGCCTGGCCACAGGCCGAGGCTTGCGTAGGTCAGTGACACCACCAGGGCGTAGCACAGAAGCGAGCCCAGGCCCGCAGGATAGTGCTTGATGACCGTGGCCACCGGCGCTGCCCCCTGGGTCAGGTGGAGGATCACCAGGAACGGGTACATGGTCACCGGGAACGCCGCCATGACCCCGGCCCAGGCGCTCGGCACCACATGGGCGAGGCCGGTGATCAGGAAGATGATGCCCGCGGCGAGCCCTGCCCGCAGCGCCAGCGCGGGCCAGGAGAAACCGCCCTTGGGGGTGGCCTTGACGTCGGGGACCCGACGATAGAGCCAGGTGAAGACGATGATGGCGGCCAGGGTGGTGAGGGTGCCACCGAGGCGGCTGAAATCGACCTGGGTCAGCAGGCTGCTGGCGGCGAGCCAGGCGGCAAGGCCACCCGCGG
>NZ_JAMXRY010000029.1:0-64474 GCF_024124525.1 Halomonas sp. OfavH-34-E
GAGCAGCAGCATCACGGCGAAGGCCGGCAGCAGGATGGCCAGCCAGGCATCCCGCGGGGCGCCGGTGGCCAGCACCTCGGCGATCGCCACGGCGCAGGCGGCGATGCTGGCCCAGGCGGCGACGCCGATCCCGGGCCGGTAGCGGCTGCCGCGACGGCGGTAGGTCAGCAGGCGCAGGATGATCACCAGGGCGGCGATCACGGTGACGAGACCGGACACGGTCATTTCCTCCCTCCCAGCCAGGCCTTGATGTCGAGCGTCTTCACGCCCTCGATGGCCCGCAGCCCGGCGGTCACGGTGACGGCGGCGGCGATGAAGGCGGACACGGCGCTCTGCTCCAGCATGTCGCCGAGCAGGGCCGGCCCGCCCAGGTAGCCGATGGCGAACGAGATCAGCAGGTAGGCGAAGCGCTCGAAGAGCCCCAGGTCCTTGGCGCTGATCACGAACAGGGTGGCGCCGCAGAAGGCCCCCACCACGGCGTTGGCATCGATGCCGGGCAGCATGCCGATGACGGCGGCGGTGAGGGTGGCGGTGCCGGCGGCAGCGGCGGTGCTGGGTTCGGCCATGATGTCCTCAGGTCCAGAGCAGGATGGTGGGTTCGCGGCTGGGCGGCTGAACGATGTCGGGCAGGGTGACGGGTGTGCCGTGGGGCAGGACCGGGCCCAGATCGGCGAGCCCGGGGTTGGCCTTCAGCACCTGCTCGGTGACGCCCTGGGTGCGGCCGTAGGCGCGGTAGCAGATGGCGTCGACGGTGTCGCGCTGGCGGGCGCGGACGGTGCGTGGCATCAGACCCATCTTCCGGGAGAGGATGGGAACAGCGCGCAGCGCTGGCCCGCTGGGTGAACGACAGGGACGTTGTTCATATCAGCTCGACGGTGGTGTGAGGCCGGCCTTCGATCTCCGCGACGGCCCAGTGGGCGTCGCGGCGGTAGGCCTCTGCGGGATCCTCGAGCTCCAGGCCACGTTCACGGGCCGAATTGGTGGCGTCGTAGTCGGCATAGCGCTCGGCGAGCCCTGCGTGAGCCATCGACATGACCGCGCGCAGATACAGCGCCCGGTAGACCCCGGGGGCCTGCCAGATCGGCACAGGAATGTCGTCGACGGTCGGATGGCCGGCATCGACCTGGTCGGCCTGCCAGTGGCGCAGCACCCGGTTGATGTGGGCCATGGCGGCTTCCAGGGCTTCCATCAGCCGCCCGTCGGTGACGGTGCCATCGAGACGGTGGCGCTCCCGGAAGTCGGCCGGCGCGAGATCCGGCCAGAAGCCGTTGTTCGCGATCGGCTCGGCGGTGGTGGTGGCCGCGGTCCCGGCGGAGACGAAGCTGCTCATCGGCGGTGTCCTTGGAGAATGCCCCTGTTTGAAGGGGGTGGGCGACGGATCGAGGCGGGAGCCCTCGGGCTAACCTCTACCGTCGCGCCCCCTGACGTCGGCGTGCGACTCGGTTGCACCGATCAGGCCGGGTTGGCCTGATCGGCATCGTTATGCTGATTGGCGTGGCTCTGGCGAAGCTGCCGCTCGAGGCGCTCCAGGTCCTTCTTCACGCCAGCCCGGTCGTTGAGCTCCAGGGCGCGGGCCAGGCTGGCTCGGGCCGGCTCGAGACGCTGGGCATCGCGCTGGGCGTAGCCGAGCGACTTGTAGAGCTTGGCGCGCACCTGGTCGTGCATGTCGGCGTCGCGGGTCAGGCCCTCGACCGTCTCGAGCTGCTCGAGCAGGGCAGGGGTATCGGCGTCCTCGGCCTCGATCAGCCGCAGCGCCTGGTCGGCGACTTCCTCGGCGATGATCGCCGCGGTGCCGCGCTCGAACTGGTCGGGCGGTGTGAGGCCGTGCTGCAGCGCGTAGCGGGCGATGGCCACCGCGCCGGCGATGTCGCCGGCGTCGATCCGCCACAGCATCACGCGCATCAGCACGTCGTCCTGGGCGCCGCGGCCAGCCTGCAGCACGCCGTCGACGTAGTCGGCGTACTTGGGCAGGATCTCGCGCTTGATCTCGGCCTTGCGCTCCATCGACTGGGTCGACTTGAGGCGTCGGTAGTCTTCGAACAGCGCGGCCTGCATCAGCTGGTAGGCGTCGCCCTGCATCGGGGCGTCGCCGGAAGCCTCGGCCGCTTGGGCGGCCGACACGCGCTGGAAGTGACGTCGGGCGAGGGTGCTCATGGCGCTCCTTACTTAACCGTTGAGGGCGGCCGGTGACATCTCGATGTTCTCGACCAGGCAGCCGGCACCGAAGTCCTCGACGACATAGCTGTCGTTGCTGCTCTCGTAGTTCTCGATGCGGTTGCGCTTGGGGTTCTCGGCGACGTGGCGGCGGCGGGCGCCGGTCTGCCAGTAGATCGAGAGGTTGTCGAGGGTGGTGACCAGGATGGCGTCGTCCGGGAAGTAGGGGACGTCCATGCCCTGCAGCCCGCCGATGCGCTTCTGGCTGATCACCAGGTCGGCGGCCATCTGCTCGCTGGGCAGGTTCTGGTTGAGCAGCGGGAAGTACTTGTCGGCCATCAGGCTGCGGCCGACGATCACCACCAGGCCGGGCGCACGGCGATACCAGGGCTCGATCAGGCTGTTTACGACATCGTAGACCAGGGCGTCGAGGGTGGCGTAGTCGCCGACGATGCCAGTGACGTTGCCCTCGGCGTCCGTGGTCTTGGTGGGGTCGATCAGGATCTTGCCGGCGGTCTTGCCGTCCTTCAGCACCCGGGCCGGGGCCTGGGTGCGGTAGTGCTGCAGCCAGCCGATGTTCACGTCCTGGAGCATCGGGTTGGCGACCGGATCGGTCTGCACCGCCGCCGAGGTGCCGTTGAAGCCGATCATCATGCGGTCCAGGGCCTGCTGCTGGACGATGGCGTCGCGGATCAGCGCCTGGAAGTTGGGGAACTTGGCCCAGGCGTCCAGCTTGGCGTAGCCGACATGGGTGTCGAACTCGGTCATCCGGCACTCGTAGCCCTGGGCGTCCAGCGTGGAGAGGTCGCGGGTCTTGCGGTCCTGGCTGGACACGTCGGTGCGGGCGGCGATCGGCCCGGAGACGCCGAGCGCGAGCTTCTCGCCCTTCAGCTCATCGACGCCGATCATGTTGATGCGGCCCAGGAAGTCGCTGGACTCCTGGATGCGCTTCTCCAGACGCTGCTGGATGGTCGGCTCGACGGCGAACTTCTGGGTCGCATCGGGGACGCCGTTGAGCTTCGCCACCTGGCCGGCGAACTGGTTGAAGAGGATGCGGGTATCGTTGCGCATGAGTCGGGGCGTCCCTTAGCAGTCGGTTTCGATGGCGGTGTCGGCGCCGGTGGCGCGTGAGCGCTGGTGTTGCCGCCCGGGCTCGTTGTCGAGCCGGGTGAACAGCTCGTCGAAGCGGCCCTTCAGCGTCTCGTGGGCGTCCTTGAGCTCGTTGAAGGCGGTCTCGGAGGGGCGCTTGTTGACCGCGGCGGCCAGATCGGCGTGCTTCTGCACGAACAGCTCCATCGTCTGCTCGAGCTCGGTGCGGAAGGCGGCGAAACCGGCCTCGGTCTGGGCGTCGTGCTTCTTGAACAGCGCCTTGACCCGCTCGGCCAGGGACGGCCCCTTGTCGCCGGTGTTGTCGGAAAAGGTCAGCTCGGTCTCGACCGCGGCGGAGAAGAGATTGTCAGGGCGCAGTTTGCGACCGGCGAGCGGCGACTCGTTGCCCTGCTGGGCGCTGAACTGAAGCATGGAAGTGCCGAGCGAGGCGGGGGAGTCGGTGACTGCGAGCCCGGCCAGATAGGCCTCGCCGCTGCCGGCAAAATCGAGGTCGATCTCCATCGACGTGTAGACCTTCTGGCGCTTCTCGACCATGGCCTTGAGCTCGTCGGTCGGGTCGATCTCGGCGAACAGCGCCATCTTGCCGTCGTCGCCTTTCTCGGCCTTGAGCGCGGTGACGTCGCCATAAGCCTTGAACGGGCTGTCCGGCAGCACGCCCTTGATGTGTTCCAGATTGACGCGGCAGCCATAGGTGGCTGGGTCGAAATTCTCGGCCATCTGAGTGAGCCATTCGGCGCTGATGACGCGACCGTCGGTCGTGGCGCCTTCGGTTCCGATACGATGCCAGGGCATGGAGGAAGCCTCGGTTGAATGGGCGGGTAGCGATTGCCGTCAGGTTCCGCGCCCACGGGGAATGGCTCAACGCGCTGGCGGTGTAAGTGGGACGAATCACACCGACATGCCCGGCGTTGCCCATGCGCGCGCGGGTACGCTGGCGGCATGACACCGCACGCCCATATCGACGACGATCACTACCGGCTTTCCGCCCGGCACCTCTACTGGACGGGGTGGCGCATCGCGCGCATTGCCGAGTTCCTGGACATCCCCCGCGCCACGATCGACAGCTGGAAAAAACGCGACGACTGGGACGCCGCCACGCCGACTCAACGGGTGGAAGGCGCGCTGGAAGCGCGCATGGTGGAGCTCATCTGGAAGGAGCAGAAGGAAGGCAAGGACTTCAAGGAACTGGACCTGCTGGGCCGGCAGATCGAGCGGCTGGCCCGGGTGCACAAGTACCAGGAATCTGGGCGCGAAACCGACCTGAATCCGAAGATCGAACGGCGCAATGCCGGCGAGAAACGCAAGCCGGCACGCAACGATGTGGGCGACGAAGGCGTGATCCAGATCGTCGAGGCGTTCGAGGCCTCGCTGTTCGATTATCAGCGCATCTGGTACCGCGCCGGTCAGCACGAGCGGATCCGCAACCTGCTCAAGTCGCGACAGATCGGTGCCACCTGGTACTTCGCCCGTGAGGCGATCGCCGACGCCCTGGAGACCGGCAAGAACAAGATCTTCATGAGCGCCTCGAAGGCCCAGGCGCACATCTTCAGGCACTACATCGTGCAGTTCGTGAAGGAGATCACCGGCGTCGAGCTGAAGGGGGATCCGATCATCCTGGCCAATGGCGCCGAGCTCCACTTCCTGGGCACGAATGCCAAGACGGCCCAGGGCTACCATGGCGATACCTTCCTCGACGAATACTTCTGGATCCACGGCTTCGAGCAGTTCCGCAAGGTGACCAGCGGGATGGCGATGCACAAGAAGTGGAAGCAGACGTATTTCAGCACGCCCTCGAGCGTGGCCCACGAGGCCTACCCGTTCTGGACCGGCGAGCGCTTCAACAAGCGCCAGAAGAAGGCCGACCGGGTGTCGATCGACGTCAGCCACGCCGCGCTGAAGGGCGGGGCGCGCGGGCCGGACGGCCAGTGGCGCCAGATCGTCACGATCGAAGACGCCATCGCCGGCGGCTGCGACCTGTTCGACATCGACCAGCTGCGCCTGGAGTACTCCGACGACGAGTTCGCCAACCTGCTGATGTGTGAGTTCGTCGATGACACCCAGTCGGCCTTCCCGCTGGGGATGATGCAGAAGTGCATGGTCGACAGCTGGGACGTCTGGCGGGATCTCAAGCCGTTCGCGCCGCGCCCCTACGGCGAGCACCCGGTGTGGATCGGCTACGACCCGGCCGGCGATGGCGAAGGTGGGGACGGGGCAGGGCTGGTCGTGGTGGCGCCTCCGCGTTCGATGACCGGCAAGCACCGGCTGCTCGAGCGCCAACGCCTGAAGGGCCGCGATTACGAGGCCCAGTCGGAGTTCATCCGTGAGCTGACCCGCCGCTACAACGTCACCTTCATCGGCATCGACACCTCCGGGCTGGGCGAGGCCGTCGCCCAGCTGGTGGCGAAGTTCTTCCCCACCGTGACCCGCTACCGCTACACGCCGGAGGTCAAGGCGCAGCTGGTCATGCAGGCCCAGCAGATCATCAATAAGGGCCGCCTCGAATTCGATGCCGGCTGGATGGACCTGGCCCAGTCGTTCATGGCGATCCGGCGCGAGCTCACCGCCTCCGGGCGCCAGTTCACCTACACCGCGGGACGCAACAACCAGACCGGTCACGCCGACCTGGCCTGGGCGACCATGCACGCCCTGCACAACGAACCCCTCGACGGGCCGGTCGATCACGGCACCCGCCGATCCCTGATGGAGATGTTTGAATGAGCGAGCCCGCAGCAGCCAAGCCCCGGGTGCGAGTGCCGGCCTACCTGATCGAGGCGGATGCCGACCAGCAGGCTCCGGCGCCGGCGAAGGCCGAGGCGTTCAGCTTCGGCGATCCGGTACCGGTGATCGACGGCTACGACTTCTTCTACACCGGCTGCTGGATGCTGGGCAGCGAGTGGTACGAGCCGCCGGTGGACTTCCCGGCGCTGGCCCAGACCTACCGGGCGACCGCGCACCACGGCAGCGCGCTCCAGGTGAAGCGCAATATCCTGGTGGGCTCGTTCATTCCCCATCCGCTACTCAGCCGGCAGGCCTTCAGCGCCCTGGTCACCGACTACCTGGTGTTCGGCAACTGCTACCTCGAGCGGATCTTCGGCCGGCTGGGCAAGCTGCTCGCGCTACGTCCGGCCCGGGCCAAGTACGTGCGCCGCGGGGCGGACCTGGAGCGCTACTTCTGGGTGCCGAACTGGAGCGAGCGCAGCGAGTTCGCCCCGGGCAGCCTGATCCACCTGCTGGAGCCGGACATCAACCAGGAGGTCTATGGCGTGCCCGATTACCTGGGCGCGCTGCAGTCGATCTACCTCAACGAGAACGCCACGCTATTCCGGCGCAAGTACTACCTCAACGGCTCCCACGCCGGGTTTGTGATGTACGTCTCCGACGAGGCCCAGAACCAGGAAGACATCGACGCCATGCGCTCGGCCCTGAAGGAGTCCAAGGGCGTCGGCAACTTCCGCAACCTGTTCCTCTACAGCCCGAAGGGCAAGAAGGACGGCATCCAGATCATCCCGATCTCGGAGGTGGCCGCGAAGGACGAGTTCGCCTCGATCAAGAACATCACCCGCGACGACCAGCTCGCCGGTCACCGGATCCCGCCGCAGCTGATGGGGGTGATCCCCAACAACACCGGGGGATTTGGCGACGTCGAGAAGGCGGCCAGGGTCTTCGTGACCAACGAGCTCGAACCGCTGCAGGCGATCCTCAGCGAGATCAACGACCACGTGGGCCAGGAGGTCGTGCGCTTCCGGCCGTACACGTTAGAGGCGGCCAGCGAATCGGCACCCGCCTGACACGAAAAAGCCCGGGACCATAGGCCCCGGGCATGCATCGCCGTGATCGTCCCTGATCATCAACGCCTTCCTGGCGCATCCAAAGACACCGCAAGCATATCAAATACTGGATAAATAAACAGGTGTCAGGATGACCATGAAACCGATCCTCCCATGGATGGGAGGCAAGCGCCGCCTTGCGAAGGCCATCATCCCCCAGTTCCAGCCGCACAGAACCTATGTGGAGCCCTTCTGCGGGGGAGCGGCCATCTTCTTCTTGAAGGAGCCAAGCCCCGTGGAGGTGATCAATGACGCCCACGGGGAGCTGGTGAACCTCTATCGTGTCGTCAAGCACCACCCCGACGAGCTGGTGCGCCAGTTCCGCTGGAGCCTGGTGAGCCGGGAAGAATACCTGACCCAGCGTGAGGTGAATCCGCGCCACCTCACGGACGTGCAGCGTGCGGCGCGATTCTTCTACCTGCAGAAGCTGGCCTTCGGGGGCAAGGTCTATGGCCAGACTTTCGGGACGTCAGCCACCAGCCCGCCGCGCCTCAACCTGATGCGCATCGAGGAGGATCTGAGCCAGGCTCACCTCCGGCTATCTCGCACGGTGATCGAGCACCTGGACTGGGCGGAGTGCGTGACGCGCTATGATCGCCCCGAGACGCTCTTCTACCTGGATCCGCCGTACTGGGAGACCGCCGGCTACGGCACCGACTTTGGCCTCGAGCAGTACGAGCGGATGGCCGAGTTGGCACGGGAGGCGAAAGGGCAGGTCGTCATCAGCGTCAACGACATCCCGGAGATGCGGCGAACATTCGAGGGCCTCCAGATCCACACCACCCACATCAACTACACCGTCGGCAAACAAGCCACCGGGAAGCGCGGAGAGCTCATCATCAGCAACCGTTGACCGCACCCAGCTCAGCTCCATCAGCCGCCCAGCTCCTGGGCGGCTTTTTCTCGCCCGCTCGACGGGCTGCCCGGCTACCTAGCCCGCGGCACCCCGCGGCGCGCCGTCGACACCCCGCCCCGCCTGCGCGCTAAACCTATCGCTTTTCACGCACTTGTGCAGGACGGTCCATACAGCCGGGCTGTGGGGCTTCGAGGCGGGTGACAGAGGGCGATCAGTCATGCGGAATCATGCGAAATCGAGCAGCGCCCAGAGCGGGTGGTGAGGAAGCACAGGAGGGGGTGGCGTCTTGAGAAGGAGAGGGGGCCTCGGAAAAAGGTAACATCGGTCACAAGGGGGTGAATCAAGGGGCAAATATCTGATTCTAGTCGACTTTATTGTTACCCCTAAAAGGTAATGTGAGGTAATGCAAAAGGTAACGCGCTCGCAAGATGCTGTTTTTAAAGTATATGGATATTTCTCTCTGTGACCTCTTAAAAAGGTAACGCATTACCTTTGCATCACCTTTTTGTTACCTTTTGAACGACTGCTCGAATCCCTTTTTATTCATGATGTTAGGCGAGATTCTGGCAAGGCAGTACCTTTGTTACCTTTTTCCGAGCCCCCCAGGGATTCTGAGATTGCCGCGCGACAGGCGCACACGCACGCGTCGTGCACATCACTCACGGCTCTTCACCGCGCAGCAGACTCGAGACCATTCAGGGGTAGAGTGAAGGGTGAGGAGGGAGAATCAGAAGGAACTTATTTGGTACCCAACCGCTGTGAGGCCCAGTATGGCGGGACTTACTACCGATCCATCATCGGCGCCACAGAGAAGCGGCGGGCCTGGGCCAGGGGATCTCGGTCAGTCATCGGCATCAAGAGGTCGGGCAGGAGAGGGCGCGTAGTGTACCAGCCCCAAGGGGGCGTTTTCATTGTTGGTGTGGTGACTGTGCGGCGGGTACGAGTCGGAGCAGAGGTGCTTCGCAGTCTGCCCCTGGCCTTGCGTTCTACCGCCAAATTGGAGCAGCGAGGAAAACTTTGCAGATGGAGGACTGCTGGCGCTGGCCTTCCGGCGACGCGAGTATCGTGGTACCGACGAGGGATTGCGCATCATCTCGGCGCGACGGGCCACCAGGCGAGAGGAGGCGATTTATGCTCAATGAGACCTTGAAAAGGCGATTGGCGAAGGACCGTCCCATGACGACAGTGACGCTGCGGGTGCCGGTTGATGTGGTGGAGTCGCTGAAGGCGATAGCGCCGCTGAAGGGGCTTCAAGGCTACCAGACGCTGCTGAAAGCCTACGTCAGCGAGGGACTGCGTCGCGATGAGGCTCGCTATCTCGATGATGGTGTGCGGCGTTTGGTGGAGGCGTTGAAGGCTCGCGGTGTGGCTCCGGAACTTATCGAGCGTGCGGTGGCTGATGCCTATGAGGAGAATTGAGTCGAGCACATCCGACTGTGCGCGTTTCGATAAGGGGGCTCAATAGCCTCCTGCAAGGAAAGGCGATATGTCAGGGGAAGGTCAGCGGGGCCGCCTCTAATGCGCACGTATGCGTTCGTCACATCCATGCTCGCGCCTGTCTCACCGACAAGCGCAACTTCAGCGGTAGGATCCGTGCCACTGTTTCTTGCTGGTGCATTTTTGGCGCACGATACCGGGAAAGCCCGTGACTGTGGGCTTTACCTCCGACCGATCGTCGGCGCCACGGAAAATCGGCGGGCCTGGGCCAGGGGATCTCGGTCAGTCATCGGCATCAAGAGGTCGGGCAGGAGAGGGCGCGTAGTGTACCAGCCCCAAGGGGGCGTTTAGGTCGTTGGGATAAGGCCGTGGTACGCCGAGCAAAAAACTTGTCAAGGTGTTAACTATGGTTAACACTTGATGGTATGAATATGATCCGCGAGACGCAGTCCTATGCTGCCTGGTTCGCCAAGCTGCGAGATCCCAGGGCCAAGGCCAGGATACTGGCTCGGCTACGGCGCGTTGAACTGGGTAACGTCGGTGACTGTGAGGCTGTCGGTGAGGGGGTCTCGGAACTTAGGATCCATTACGGGCCTGGTTACCGAGTGTATTTCGTCCAGAAGGGGCACGAACTGATCATTTTGCTGGCAGGCGGCGACAAGTCCAGCCAGGCCAGAGATATCGAACTCGCCAAGCGATTGGCGAGGGAGTTGACGGAGGCACCATGAGCACACTTCAGAAATGGGATGTCGTTGACCATCTGCAGACGGAAGAAGACATGGCCTTGTATCTTGAGGCCTGCCTTGAAGAAGGTGATCCCGCACTCGTCGTGGCGGCGCTTGGCGATATCGCTCGAGCGCGAGGCATGACGCAACTGGCGCGCGATACCGGCCTGACCCGCGAAGGGCTTTACAAGGCGCTTTCGGCCGATGGGAACCCAAGTTTTGCGACAGTCATGAAGGTCATGAATGCCCTTGGCTTCACGCTGCGAGCCGACGCTCCCTGACGCTTTCTGCGATTCAGACAAGCTATCGTCTTTTCCAAGCGCTTCCCCCCGGTGCTTGTGCTGCGGCTTTCAGGGCCTGAGGGCTGGAGAATCCAGCGCCCAGGCCGTCTGGTTTCATTGGTTGGCTCGGTTAGTGCCTACCACCGGTCGTAGACGCTTCTCTGCCCCATGTATTGCCTTTGCACAGCCCCGTGCTTCGCCCTTGCTTCATTGCTCCGGGCGGCACCGGGTTCAAGCACTTTTCGTTCTTACTGCTCCAATGTCTCCAGTATCCGCCAGGCGGCTTCGACGCGCTCGCCGTTGGGGTAGCGCTTGTTGGCGAGGATGACGATGCCCAGTTCATGCGCCGGCATAAAGGCGGCGTAGGCGCCGAAGCCGCCGGTGGAGCCGGTCTTGTGGTACCAGCGCTGGGGCTGTGGCTCGCCTGACGGCTCGAGCATGGTGACAGGCTGGGGCTCCAGCGCCATCTCTGCGGTGGTGCCGTTTTGCAGCGTATCGAGGGTCGTCGGCAGGGCGTAGCTTTCCCAGGCGAGTCCCTGCTGCATCTCGCCGACGGCGGCGTAGCCCTGGTGGGTGGCCAGCAGGGCTTGTGCCATGCGCTGGTCGTCCTGGCTGCCTTGATAGGCGTCGATATTGGCCTGAACGAAGCGTGCCAGGTCCCGTGCCGTGGTCTTGATGCCGTAGGCCTGGGTGTCCAGCGGGCCCGGATTGACGCGCACAGGCTGGTCATCGCCGTTGTAGCCCTGGGCGTAGTGGCGGGCCTGGTCGTCGGGCACCGTAAGCCAGGTGGCATCGAGGCCAAGTGTGGGCAGCACGCTGTCCTGCATCAGCTCAGCGAAGCTTGAGCCTTCGCTCTGGGCCGCGAGCAGGCCGAACAGGCCGATGCTGGGGTTCGAGTACAGGCGCTTGGTGCCGGCGGCAAAGTCCGGCTGCCAGTTCACGAAGTAGTCGTGGAGGGTGGCGTCGTCGACGCCCGCGGGAAACTGCAGCGGGAAGCCGCCGGCGGTGTAGGTGGCAAGCTCTACCATGCTGACCTCGCCTACTGGATGACCCTCGAAGTCGGGCTCGATGCTGGCCGCGCTGTCGCTCAGGGAGAAGGCTCCGCCTTGTTGCACCCAGGCGCCCAGCGCCGCGGTGAAGGTCTTGCTGACCGAGCCGATCTCGAACAGGGTGTCGTCGTTCACGGCGGCGCCGGTCGAGGTCTCCCGGCTGGCGGCGCCGTAGTGGCTCAGGCAGATGTTGCCGTGGTCGACCAGTGCCACCGACACCCCCGGGATGCCGTGGTGATCCATCAGTGCCTCGATCTGCTGGTCCATGGTCGGGTTTTCGCAGGATCGGCTACTCTGCTGCTCGACGGTACTCCGGTCGGCGTCTTTAGGCGCGGAGGCCGCCTGGGCGGAGGTGGTACCCACGGCGAAGACGAGGGGCAGAAGATGAACGGGGCGAACGGGCATGAGCGGTGATTCCGTCGTGTGGGGGTGTTGCCCGGGGCCTTGGGGCCACGGGGCAGGCGGACAGGCACAGGACGGTGCGCCTTGAGGCTAGCCGAGTCTGCTGTGCCGGCACAATCATCGCCTGAACCCGGCGGCGAGTCACCCGTGGGCTGAGGGTCGATCGTGCGGCTCTCACCTCGTTTCGTCTCGCTCTACCTCTACCGATTGCCACCTTCACCGATCGCCACCTTCACCCTGGTAGCGCCTGCTATATCGCCTCAGGCCAGGACCTTGAGGCCTCGTTGCACGGCGGGGCGTTCGAGAAACGCCTGGAGGGTGCGGTCGACGTGGGGGAAGTTGGCAAACTCGACCAGATCCCCGGCGTCGTAGCGGTAGACCAGGTTGCGTACCCAGGGAAGGATGGCGATATCCACCACCGAGTAGTCCTCGCCCATGATCCACTCGCGCTGTTCCAGGCGCTTGTCCAGCACCCCAAGCAGGCGTTTGGCCTCGTCCACGTAGCGCTGAAGAGGGCGCTTGTCCTCGAGTTCCTTGCCGGCGAAGAAGTGGAAGTAGCCGATCTGGCCAAACATCGGGCCCACGCCGCCGACCTGGAACATCAGCCATTGCAGGGCCTGGTAGTAGGCTTGGGGCGTCTGGGGTACCAGCTGGCCGGTCTTGTCGGCCAGGTACAGCAGAATCGTGCCTGACTCGAACAGTCCGATCGGCTGGCCTTCGGGGCCGTCGGGGTCGAGGATCGCGGGAATCTTGTTGTTGGGGCTGAGCGAGAGAAACTCGGAAGAGTGCTGGTCCCTGGTATCGAAGTTGACCCGGTGCGCTTCGTAGTCCAGCCCGACTTCCTCCAGCATGATCGAGACCTTGACCCCGTTGGGGGTCGGCAGCGAATAGAGCTGCAGGCGCTCGGGGTGTGTCGCCGGCCACTTGGCAGTGATGGGGAAGCGGGAAAGGTCGGTCATGGGGACATTCCTTGTGGTGAAGAACGAAGGGAGCGTGACGCTGACATCTGGTGGCTGGAAGTACGAACTGACGGTGCGAGCAAGGAGCGATCGAGACAGGCGTCGCCCTTGACCTGAACCGGGGAAAGCCGTCAGCCAACGTCTGGAGGGTAGCACCCGACGACGGATTCGAGCGTCGCCAGGCGCAGAAAGGCGCAGCTCTGGTGCATTTGGCGCTGCTGCCAAAGCGGGTTCGGGCGCGTATCGGCGGGTTCGGGCGCCTATCAGCGGGGGCTACCCCGGGCTGACTCAGGCCCTGGGTCTTGTACGAAAAGCCACCGAGCGCAGGCACTTTTCCTAGAAGCCTCACTCAGGCCGGTTGGGCCAGACGCTCTCCAGGGTGGCAAGCGCGGCCTGCAGCGGCGGCTCGCGGGTACGTTCCTTCTTCCATACAAAGCACAGGGCGCAGTCCAGCGTCACCCCCTCGACGATGGTCAGGCCGCTGCGCTGGCGCTCGGTCAAGGCCAGCGAGTCCCGGGCCAGGCTCAACCCCACCCCGGCGCGTACCAGGTCGAGCATGCAGGCCTCCTGGTCGACCTGGGCGACCCGCCGGGGCGTCTCGCCGCTGTCCTGCATGGCGCGCTTGAGCAGGCGATGGTGGACCGAGTCGGGGGGCGTGACGATCCAGGGCAGGGTGGCCAGCGTCGACCAGCGGGTGTCCTCGACCCGCGATTCCCAACCGGAGGGCGCCACCACGTAGTAGCGAAAGTGGGTCAGCTCGACAAACGCAAGTTCGCCGGCGCCGTCGGCGTGGGTGCTGCCTGTTCCGGGGGGCGCCAGATAGAAACCTGCATCCAGCTCGCCGCGCTCCACTCGCGACAGGGCGTAACCGCTCATGCCGTGGTGCAGCTCGGTCTCGAGTTCCGGGGCGCGCTCGACCAGCACCTTGAGAAAGCTGCCCAGACGGATGAACTCGGGGTCGATGATGGTGCCAATCCTCAACAGCCCACGCACCGTCGAGTGCAGCGAGCGGGCCATCTGATCGAACACCCGGGCGCTCTCCAGGGCCTTTTCGGCGGTGGGCAGCAGTGCCTGACCGTGGGCCGTCAGCTCCAGTCCCTGGGGGCGGCGGTGGAACAGCGTCAGTCCTAGCGTTGCCTGCAGCTGCTTCAACTTTAGGCTAACCGCCGGCTGGGTGAGATGCAGCGCCTCGGCGGCGCGGGAGACGCTGCCGAGGTGCGCCACCGTGACGAATGCTCGCAGCGTGGGGTAGTCCTGCATGGCGCCTTCCTTCAACAGAGCGTGTTATTTGAGAACTTTATATCTGGGTTTCAAATAACTCAATTGCTCAGATCGCCACCAGAGATAGGCTGTACAGCGACAAGACGAGCAGGCTGGGCACCTTTCCTCATACGGCCACGCTCGAATGACTTAAACAACGCTTATAAAGGAGCATCCCATGACCTCGACGATTCCTCACTTCATCGGCGGCCAGATCGACGAAAGCGCCTCCCTGGGTCATCAGGACGTCTACAACCCGGCGACCGGCCAGGTCAGCGGCCGCGTGGCGCTGGCCTCCGCCAGCGAGATCGACAAGGCGGTAGAGGTGGCCAAGGCGGCCTTCCCGAGCTGGGCCGACACCCCGCCTATCCGCCGCGCCCGGGTGATGTTCCGCTTCCTCGAATTGCTCAATGCCAACAAGGACGCCCTGGCCGAGGCGATCACCCGTGAGCATGGCAAGGTCTTCACCGACGCCCAGGGCGAGGTGGCACGGGGTATCGATATCGTCGAATTTGCCTGCGGTATCCCGCAGCTGCTCAAGGGCGACTTCACCGACCAGGTCAGCACCGGCATCGACAACTGGACCCTGCGCCAGCCGCTTGGTGTGGTCGCCGGCATCACCCCGTTCAACTTCCCGGCCATGGTGCCAATGTGGATGTTCCCGGTCGCCATCGCCTCCGGCAACAGCTTCATCCTCAAGCCCAGCCCCACCGACCCCAGCGCCTCGCTGATGATGGCGGACCTGCTCAAGCAGGCCGGGCTGCCCGACGGCGTGTTCAACGTGGTCCAGGGTGGCAAGGAAACGGTGGACGCGCTGATCGACCACCCCGACGTCAAGGCGCTGTCCTTCGTCGGCTCCACTCCCATTGCCAACTTGATCTACCAGCGTGGCGCGGCCCTGGGCAAGCGTGTGCAAGCCCTCGGCGGCGCCAAGAACCACATGGTGGTGATGCCCGACGCCGACATCGACAAGGCGGTGGACGCGCTGATCGGTGCCGCCTACGGCTCTGCCGGCGAGCGCTGCATGGCCATCAGTGTGGCGGTGCTGGTCGGCGACGTGGCCGATGACGTGGTGGCACGCGTCGCCGAGCGCGCCCGGGGTCTCAAGGTCAAGGACGGCATGCAGCTGGACGCCGAGATGGGGCCGATCGTCACCGCCCAGGCCCATCAGCGTATTACCGGCTACATCGACAAGGGCGTCGAGGAGGGTGCCGAGCTGGTGGTCGATGGCCGTGGCTTCGACAGCAGCAACACCGGTGAAGGCTGCAGCGAGGGCTTCTGGATGGGCGGCACCCTGTTCGATCACGTCACCCCGGAGATGACGATCTACCGCGAGGAGATCTTCGGCCCGGTGCTGGCCTGCGTGCGCGTGCCGGACGTGGCCACCGCCATCGAGCTGATCAATGACCACGAGTTCGGCAACGGTGTCAGCTGCTTCACCGAGAGCGGCAAGGTGGCCCGCGAGTTTGGCCGTCGCATCCAGGTGGGCATGGTCGGCATCAACGTGCCGATTCCGGTGCCCATGGCGTGGCATGGCTTCGGTGGCTGGAAGCGCTCGCTGTTCGGCGACATGCACGCCTACGGCGAAGAGGGCGTGCGCTTCTACACCAAGCAGAAGTCGATCATGCAGCGCTGGTCTGACTCCATCGAGGCGGGCGCGGAGTTCGTGATGCCGACCGCCAAATAACGCCCTGAATCGAGGGACCTGCGATGACAACCGCACAACAATACGACAGCGAGTTTGACTATATCGTGGTCGGAGCAGGCACCGCCGGGTGCCTGCTGGCCAATCGCCTTAGCGCCGACCCCAACAACCGGGTGCTGCTGATCGAAGCCGGTGGTCGCGACAACTACCACTGGATCCACGTGCCGGTGGGCTACCTGTACTGCATCGACAACCCACGCACGGACTGGCGCTTTCGCACCGATCCGGACGCGGGCCTCAACGGGCGCTCGCTGCTCTACCCGCGCGGCAAGACCCTCGGCGGCTGCTCCAGCATCAACGGCATGATCTACATGCGCGGCCAGGCCCGGGACTACAACCACTGGGCCGAGGTCACCGGTGACGACCAGTGGCGCTGGGAGCACTGCCTGCCGGCCTTCATCCAGCACGAGGATCACTATCGTCTGGACGAGGGCGGTGACGCCGACGCCGCCCACCGGGACTTTCACGGTCACGGCGGCGAGTGGCGCATCGAGAAGCAGCGGCTCAAGTGGGAGGTGCTGGACGACTTCGCCGAGGCGGCGGTCCAGGCGGGTATCCCACGGACCAAGGACTTCAACCGTGGCAGCAACGAGGGCGTCGACTACTTCGAGGTCAATCAGCGCTCCGGCTGGCGCTGGAACACCGCCAAGGCGTTCCTGCGTCCGGCGCTCAAGCGGCCGAACCTGACGCTGTGGCACTCCACCCAGGTCAATCGGCTGATCGTCGCCGGCGGCGAGCCCGATGGCGAGAAGCGCTGTGAAGGCGTCGAGGTCAAGCGCGAGGGCACCACCCAGCTGGCCAGGGCGCGCCGTGAGGTGGTGCTGTCCGCCGGCGCCATCGGCTCGCCCCAGATCCTGCAGCTCTCCGGCATCGGGCCTGGTGAACTGCTCAAGCAATACGGCATCGAAGTCGTCCACGAACTGCCGGGGGTCGGTGAGAACCTGCAGGACCATCTGCAGATACGCTCGGTGTACAAGGTCAAGGGCGCCAAGACCCTCAACACCATGGCCAGCTCCCTGTGGGGCAAGGCCGGCATCGGTCTGGAATACGTGTTCAAGCGCACAGGCCCAATGAGCATGGCGCCGTCTCAGCTCGGCATCTTCACCCGCAGCAGCGACGAGCACGAGCACCCCAACATCCAGTACCACGTCCAGCCCCTGAGTCTGGAGGCCTTCGGCCAGCCGCTGCATCCCTATCCGGCGGTCACCGCCAGCGTCTGCAACCTGAATCCGACCAGCCGCGGCAGCGTCAGGATTCAGAGCGCCGATCCGGCCCAGGCGCCGTCCATCGCCCCCAACTACCTGAGCACCGACGAGGACCGGCGGGTGGCGGCGGACTCGCTGCGCGTCACCCGCAGGATCGCCGAGCAGAAGGCGTTCGCCAGGTACGAACCGGAGGAGGTCAAGCCCGGCGTCCAGTACCAGACCGATGAAGAGCTGTGGCGGCTGGCCGGTGACATTGGCACCACCATCTTCCACCCGGTCGGAACCACCCGGATGGGGCAGGCCGACGATCCCATGGCGGTGGTCGACTCACGCCTGCGGGTGAGGGGAATCCAGGGCCTGCGGGTGGCGGACGCCGGCATCATGCCGACCATCACCAGCGGCAATACCAACTCGCCGACCTTGATGATCGCCGAGCGAGCGGCGGGCTGGATGCTCGAGGCCGCCGGCTGAGCGCCGGTGTCTTGCGCAGCAAGCGTCACAACAACAAACGATAAAGGTATCCCTGATGAACGCGCCAGAGTCCCATTCTGATCGACTCGACCTGCGGGTCTTCGTACCCGCCGTGCTGGTCATCGCAGGCCTGATCCTGCCCATCATCGTGTTCCCGGAGTCGGGGGCCGCACTGGTCAATGCGGCCTTTGCCTTCGCCACCGGGCGATTCGGCTGGCTGTATCTGCTCGCCGGCATCGCCGTGGTGGTCTTTCTGGTGGGCTTGGCCATCAGCCGCTACGGCAACGTGCGGCTCGGCGGCCCCGATGACAAGCCGGAGTTCTCCTACTTCAGCTGGGTGGCGATGATCTTTGCCGGTGGTATCGGCATCGCCATCGTCAACTGGGCCTGGGTCGAACCCATCTACTACTTCACCGGCCCTCCCTTCGGCGTCGAGCCAAGCTCACAGGAAGCGGCCGAGTGGGCCTTGACCTACGGCCAGTTCCACTGGGGCTTCACGCCCTGGGCCTTCTATTGCCTGCCGGCTATCCCGATCGCCTACTCCATGTTCGTCCATAACCGCCCGGGCGTCAGGCTGTCCGTGGCCGCCCGCGGGGTGATGGGGCGTCATGCCGACGGCTGGTGGGGCGCGCTTCTCGATGCGGTGGTGGTCTTCGGCATCGTCGGTGGCGTCGGTACCTCGCTGGGGCTGGCGGTGCCGCTGGTATCGCAGCTGCTGAGCGGTCTGCTCGGGGTGTCACCGTCGTTCATGCTGGATATCGCGGTGCTGCTGATCTGGACCGCCATCTTCTCCGCCAGTGTGTGGTTCGGCCTGGCCAAGGGCATCAAGATCCTGTCGGACATCAACGTGCTGCTGGCGGGGGTACTGCTGGTGTTCACCCTGGTGGTGGGCGACACCCTGTTCATGGTGGAGGGCTGGGTCAACAGCCTCGGCAAGATGGTCTCCAACTTCGTGCCCATGAGCATGTGGACCGACCCGGTGGGGGACTCCAGCTTCTGGCGCGACTGGACGGTGTTCTACTGGGCCTGGTGGATCGCTTACGCCCCGATGATGGGCCTGTTCGTCGCCCGCATCTCGCGCGGTCGCACCATCCGTGAGCTGATCATCGCCGAAATGGTGTTCGGTTCCTTGGGCTGCTGGGTGTTCTTCGCGGTGTGGGGCGGCTATGCGCTGGACCTGCAGATCTCCGGCACCCTGGACGTGGCGGCCATTCTTTCGGCCGAAGGCATCCCCGCTGCGGTCGAGGCGATCCTCGGCACCCTGCCGATGTCCGGTGTGATTACCACCCTGTTCGTGCTGCTGTGCTTCATCTTCCTGGCGACGACCCTGGACAGCTCCGCCTACGTGCTGGCGTCGGTGACCTCGCGCAAGTTGTCTGGCTATCAGGAACCGCAGCGCAAGATCCGCCTGATCTGGGCGTTTCTGATCGCCGGCGTCGGGGTAGCGTTGATCCAGCTTGGCGGGCTCAAGCCGGTGCAGACCTCCACCATCGTGGTGGCGCTGCCGATGATTCCCGTGCTGGCGATCCTGGCATGGTCACTGGTGCGCTGGCTGCGCCAGGACTTCGCCAAGAAGGTCCTTGAACCCCACCTGGTTATCGAAGACGGAAAACACTGATTCACCGGGGAGGCTTCGGCCTCCTCACGTTGCCGCGCTGGCTGCGCCAGGACTTCGCCAAGAAGGTCCTTGAACCCCACCTGGTTATCGAAGACGGCAAACACTGACGTCACCGAGGAGGCTTCGGCCTCCTCACGTTGCCACCCTTGCTCTACAGGAAGACCCCGATGTCACCGAATCCTCATTCCCAACTGCCGCTCAAGGACGTCAAGGTCATCGACTTCGGTCAGTACATGGCCGGCCCTGCGGTGGCGATGATCCTCGCCGACCTGGGCGCCACGGTCATTCACGTGGACCCGCCCACGGGGCCCATGTGGGAGTCACCGGCCAACGCCACCTTGCAGCGCAACAAGCTGATCGTGACGATCGACCTCAAGACCGACGAGGGCCTCGAACAGGCGCTGGCGCTGATCGAGGAGGCCGATATCGTGATCGAAAGCTTCCGGCCCGGCGTCATGCAGCGCCTGGGCATCGACTTCAGCGCGCTGCGCGAAGAGCGTCCGGAACTGATCACCCTGTCGATGCCGGGCTTTGCCTCCAACGACGAGCTGCGCCGTGACTGGCGGGCCTTCGAGAGCGTCATCGCCGCCCACTCGGGGGTGTTTACCGACATGGGGCTCAACCGGGTGCTGATGGGCATCAATCCGTCCTTCTCGCCGCTGCCGCTGGGCTCGGCCTACGGCACCATGCTGGCGGCCACCGCCGTCACCCTGGCGCTGCAGGCGCGTGAGCGTACCGGCCTCGGCGACGAGATCGAAGTGCCCATCGCCTGCGCCCTGATGGAAGGCCTCTGCTACAACTCGATCAAGATCGAGGGCCTGCCGGAGCGCTACAAGACCCAGCGCGAAAAGGAGATCGAGCGTCGCCGTATCGAAGGCGCGCCGATGAACCTGGACTACGACGAACTGCAGGAACTGCTCGATCCCTTCTATCGCAGCTACAAGTGCAAGGACGGGCGCATGTTCTACGTGGTCTGCCCGAGTCACAAGGAGCACGCCAAGCGCTGTCTCAAGGTGCTCGGTCTCTACGACGAACTGGTGGAGGAAGGGTTGGTGGAAGAGCCCGACACCTATGCGCCCACCAGCCAGTGGCAGAGTGACGTGTCACTAGGCGTCTACCCGCTGCCCAAGCGCTGGGCGGATCATATCGCCGCGCGCATGAAGGAGGTGTTCCTTACCCGCACCTCCAAGGAGTGGGAGAAGATCTTCGGCCGTGGCAAGTTCCCTGGCGCGCCGCAGCGCTGGCTGCAGGAGTGGATCCACGACGACCACGCCGAGACCGCCGGGCTGATGATCGAAGTGGACGATCCCGAATTCGGCCTGATGACCCAGCCCGGCCCGATGGTCTGGCTGCACGACAGCGGCCACGAGATGCTCACCCCGACGCCGCGCCGCTGGGTGTCGTTCGACCAGGCGCTGGCACTGCTGCATCGCATCGAGACCAAGCTGCCCCGGGTTCGTGCGCGCAACGCCAAGGACGGTTGGCTCGAAGGCGTCAAGGTGCTGGATCTGTGCAACGTCATCGCCGGTCCCCACTCGGTGGCCTTTTTGGCACGCTTCGGCGCCGACATCATCAAGGTGGACCCCGCCAAGCCGTTCTACGACTGCTGGAACACGGTCATCTTCGGCCTGTCGCATATGCGCTCCAAGCGCTCCTTGCTGACCGATATCCAGGTGCCTCGGGGGCGTGAAATCCTCGACGAGCTGATCCGCCAGAGCGACGTGGTGGTGTGGAATGCCACCGACAGGCAGGTGGAGCGGATGGGGCTGACCGAGGCGGAAATGCAGCGCATCAATCCCGAGGCGATCTTCTGCCAGCTCGACTGCTTCAGCGGGGTGAAGCAGGGCCCCCGGACCAACTACCTGGGCTACGACGACCTGGTGCAGGCCACCACCGGCATCATGCTGCGCTTCGGGGGTAGCATGGACACGCCAGAAGAGCACGCCCACGTCGGCACCATCGACGTGATGTGCGGCTTCGGTGCCTCTCTTGGTGTCGCCACCGCCCTGTACCAGAAGCTGCGTACCCGCCGGGTCAGCCGGGTCAAGACCTCGCTGTCGGCGCTCAGCGGCCTGGCCCAGATGCCGTTCTGCTACGACTACGAGCGACGCGGCCTGTTCGACGAGCCCTCGGGCCGTGAACTCAACGGCTACGACGATCTGTCGCGCTTCTATTTTACCGCCGACGGGGTGGTGCTGATCAGCGCCTACGAGCGGGACCTGCACAAGTTCGCCCAGGTGCCGGGGATCGAAGGGGTGGTCGATGTTCCGCCGGAGGAGCGGGCGGCCTATCTGGCACCTCGCTTTATCAATGCGGTGGCCACCGACTGGGTGGAACGGCTGCAGAAGGCGGGCATCGCCGCGGCGGTGTGCGAGAACATCGAGGCCCTGCGCTCCTACAACTCGCGGCGCTGGGACAACACCCCGGGCATCGATCGTGGCAGCTACTCCTTCACCGTCTACGACGAGCACCCCAGCGGTCACGTCATCACGCAGCTCGATCCGTACGCCATCCGTCCCAAGCGAGGTCGCATCTATCCGCTGGCGCCGTCGGAGAAGTACGGCAGCTCGAGCCGTCAGGTGCTCGAAGAGCTGGGGCACAGCCCCGAGGAGATCGATCGGTTGATCGCCGAAGGCGTCGTGTCGGAGAGCTGGAGCGAGGAGTATCTGCCGACCTGAGTGGTGTTCGGCGCGGGGTTTTTGCGCTGAGCCGACCAGGCGGGCTGAAGGTGTCCTGAGCCGACCAGGCGGGGAACGTGCCTCCCCGTCTGGTCGTTTTCGTTGCGCTGGACCACTCCCGCTGCGACGGGCGTCGCCAGCGCAGCGGCTGGTGGAACGCCAGGGCGTCAGGTGAGCTGGCGCACCGCGGTCTCGACGCCACGCAGCTCGGCCAGGCCGCGCAGCCTGCCGTACAGCGGGTAGCCCGGGGCGGTGGCGCGGTGCTGATCGTCGAGGATGTGGTGGCCGTGGTCGGGGCGCAACGGCAAGCGTCGGCCGCCTTCGCGCTCGCGACGGCGTTCCTCGGCGACCAGCGCGCTGATGACCGCGACCATGTCGACGTCACCGTCCAGGTGCGGCGCCTCGTGGAAGGAGCGAGGGTCGGGGGACTCGCGCCGGGTCGAGCGCAGATGCACGAAGTGGATGCTGGGACCAAAGCGCTGAACCATGGCGGCCAGGTCATTGGCGGCGAGCACGCCGTAGGACCCGGTGCACAGCGTCAGGCCATTTGCCGGGCTGTCGACGGCCTCAAGGATCCACTCGGCGTCCGCCGCCGTCGAGACCACCCGGGGCAGGCCGAGCAGCGGCCGGGGCGGGTCATCGGGGTGGATCGCCATCTTGATGCCGAGTTCTTCGGCGACCGGGATGACCGCTTTCAGAAAGTAGCCGAGGTGTTCGCGCAGCCGCTCGGCGTCGATCTCGGCGTATCCGGCCAGTACCTCGCGAAAGCGCTCCAGGGTGTAGTGCTCTTCGGCGCCGGGCAGGCCGGCGATCAGGGTATCGACCAGTGACTGGCGGGCTTCGGCGTCCAGGCTATCGAGGTAGCTCCTGGCTTCGGTCTTCTCGTCGTCGCTGTACTCGTTCTCGGCGCCTGGTCTGGCGAGCAGGTACAGGTCGAAGGCGGCAAAGGCTGTCTGGTCAAAACGCAGCGCCAGGGCGCCATCCGGCATCGCCCAGCGCAGGTCGGTGCGGGTCCAGTCGAGCACCGGCATGAAGTTGTAGCACACGGTATCGATGCCGCAGGCCGCCAGGTTGCGCAGGGTGTCGCAGTAGCGGGTGATCAGGGCGTTGCGCTCGGGCAGTCCTTTCTTGATCGCCTCGTGCACCGGCACGCTCTCCACCACCGACCATTCGAGGCCAGCGTCCTCGATCATCTGCTTGCGCTCGGCGATGGCCTGCCGGGACCAGACCTCATCGTTGGGCACCTCGTGCAGGGCGGTGACGATGCCGGTCGCGCCGGTCTGGCGAATCTCCTCGAGTCGGATCGGGTCCTTGGGGCCGAACCAGCGCCAGGTGTGTTGCATGGAAATCTCCTTTTCTCGGGCCCGGCTAGAGGGTGCTCAGTGACGCCGCAAGCCCGGTATTGATCAGTCGGCGGTAGCCATCGGTGACAGCATCGGCAAATCCCTGCTGCGCCGCCAGGGCCGCAGGGACGATGTCCTGCTGGGCCAGAAAGGCCGCCACCAGCGCTTCAGGGTCATCGCCGTGACGTTCATGCAGCTCGATGAAGCGCGATGCCAGCGGGTCGCTCACCTCATGTGGCTGGCCGTCGAGCGAGACGCCGGAGGTGTAGCGTACCCAGGCGGCCAGCCCCAGTGCGGTGCAGGGTACCTCGTGGCCGTCCTGCAGCCGCTCGAGGGCGCCGTGAAGCCAGCGCTGGGGCAGTTTCTGGCTGCCGTCCATGGCGATCTGAGCCAGCCGATGGCGCAGACTGTCGTTGGCGAACCTGGCCAGCAACTCGTCGGCGTAGCGTTCGAGGTCGACCCCGTCCGGCATGTGCAGCGTTGTCGCCGCTTCCTTGAGCATGTAACGACGCAGCAGGGCGCGGAACTCGGGGCGGCTGACCGCATCGTAGACCGTCTCGACGCCATCGATGGCGCCCAGGTAGGCCAGCAGTGAGTGGCTGCCGTTGAGCATGCGCAGCTTCATGGTCTCGAAGGGGGCCACCTCGGAGACCATCTCGACCCCTTCGGCTTCCCAGTCGGGCCGGCCCTGGGGGAAGTCATCCTCGATGACCCATTGGGAAAAGGCCTCGCACACCACCGCGTTGGGATCCTCGACTCCCAGCTCGCCCAGCCGGGCGAAGTCGGCGTCGGTCATGGCCGGCGCGATGCGGTCGACCATGCTGCAGGGAAACGCCACCTGGTCGCTGATCCAGTCGGCCAGGTCGCTGTCGCGCAGGGCGGCGAGCTGCACGATGGCGTTGCGCGTGCGGCGGCCGTTGTCCGGCATATTGTCGCAGGACAGCACGGTGAAGGGGGGCAGGCCGGCGGCGCGACGGCGGGCCAGCGCCTCGACCAGGATACCGGGGGCGGTCTGCGGTGTGTTCGGTGAGGCAATGTCGGCCTTGATCATCGCATCGTCGACAAGCAGATCGCCGCTGGTCGGGCTGAGAAAGTAGCCCTTCTCGGTCACCGTCAGGGTCACGATGCGTACCTTGGAAGACGTCAATCGCGTCAGCAGTGCTTCCAGATCCCGGCCCTGCTGGCCTTCGCTGTCTCGGCCGGTGAACAGCGTCTGCTGAATCACGCCGATCTCTCTGAGCGTGACGTTGTCGCTATCGGTGAACTCGGCCACATGGTAGCGATGGCCCGCCGCACGCAGCCCATCGACCAGGCCGACGCTGGAGCGCAGGTTGGCGCTGCACAGCCCCCAGGCGGTGTCACCGCTGCGCTCGAGATAGCGCGCCAGATAGACCGCCTGGTGGGCACGGTGAAAGGCACCGAGTCCCAGGTGGACGATACCGATGTCGCAGGCGAAGTTCGGTGCTTCGACGAAGTGGGTCATCTTGTTCTCTACCTCAGTCCCGGAGGAAGGCCCGCAGGCTCGGTCGGTTGTGTGGTGCCGGTGTCTGACATGTCCGCTTCACTACATCCTGGTGCATCCGCTATCCCATCAGATAGTCGGGCAGAAACAGCACGATCTGCGGGAAGAAGATGATGGCCAGCACCACGGCGAACACGGCAAGGGCAAAGGGCAGCATTTCCCGGGTGTAGGAAATGAAGGAGCAGCGCAGAATGCCGCACACCGTGTACATCGACACCCCGACGGGTGGCGTCATGCCGCCGAAGGTCACCAGCGTCATCATCAACAGGCCGAAGTGCACCGGGTCGATGCCGGCGGCCTTGATCACCGGTACCAGGATGGGGGCCAGCAGCATGACCACCACCGTCGCCTCCAGCAGCATGCCCAGCACGATCAGCAACAGCGACAGCACCAGCAGCAGGGTGGTGGGGCTTTCGAACACCCCGAGGGTGACCTCGGTGATGGTCTGCGGTACTCGTTCGAAGGACACCACGTAGCTGATGGCGCCGGAGAACATGATGATCAGCATGATCATGCCGACGTCGCGGACACCAGCACGGAAGGCATCGATGATCGACGTCAGGGTCAGCTCCCGGTGGATGAAGCAGCCCACCACGATGGCGTAGACGATGGCGAAGGCGCCGGCCTCGGACGGGGTGAACAGGCCGTAGCGGATGCCCACCAGCAGCCATACCGGGAACAGCAGCGCCCAGATGCTGCTCCTGGTCGCCTGCCAGACTTCGCCCAGCGACGGCGCCTTCTCGAGTTCTGGCACGTAGCCGCGCCGGTGCGACATCACGCTGGTGGCGATCATCAGCGCCACCAGCAGCAGGATGCCCGGCACCACGCCGGCGATGAACAGCCGGCCGATCGACACCTCACCGAGGAAGCCGTAGATGATCAGGCCGATACTCGGCGGAATGGTGGCGGTGATCAGCCCGCCGATGGACAGCAGGGCGGCGGTGAAGCCCGGCGAATAGCCCCGTGCGATCAGGTTGCCGCCCAGCACCCGGGACTGCATCGCCGCATCGGCCACCGCCGAGCCGGAGATGCCCCCCATCATAGCGCTCAGGGCAAGGCTCGACTGGGCCAGACCGCCGGTCATCCAGCCGGTCAGCAGGGTGGCCAGGCGCAGCAGACGTGGGGTAATGCCACTGGCGTTCATCAGGTGCCCGATCAGGATGAACAGCGGCACCGCCAGCAGCGGAAAGGACTGACTGGCCGAGACGATCCGCTGTACCGCCGTGCTGGTCGGCAGGAAGGTCTCGGGCAACAGGAAATAGGTAAAACCGGCCATGCCGATGGCGAAGGCGACCGGCATGCCGATGGCCATCAGTACCAGGCCGAGAATCAGGATGGCGAGTGTCGTCACAGAAGCTGCTCCTGCTGGTCGCTGTCGGGCTCCAGCGCCTGAACAATGCCGACCGCGGCAAGCCGCCTGACCAGCGAGACGATCATCATAACGGCGCCTACGGGCAGTGCCAGCGTCACGTAGCCGTAGCTGATCCCGGCAAAGCCGAGGGGACGCTGCCAGTTGGAGAACGCCAGCGAGAAACCATAGCGTGCCAGGCAAGCCAGAAAGACGATCATCAGTCCCACCGTCACCAGGTTCGCCAGCCACTGGCCTGATCGGGGCAGCCGGGTCAGCAGGGCATCGACCCGAATCTGGCCTCCTTTCTTCAGGGTGATATCTGCGCCGAACATGCAGGCCCAGATAAAGAACAGCTGGGCCAGTTCGGCGCCGCCGAGCATGGGGTTGCCCATGGCCCGGGTGGTGGCGCTGAACAGGATGCTGGCCGCGGTGAGAAACAGCAGCGCGACGGCCAGCCACTCCTCGAAAGTGTCATAGTGCTTCCACATGGGTCCTCCCCAGCCGCTGCCGGCATCGGCAGCGGTGGACGCTTGGATCAGGTCTTGAGGGGGGGTTATTCGCCGGCGCTGAGCACAGGCTCGAGTTGCTCGCGCAGTTCGGTCCAGCCCATGTCGTCGTAAACCGCCTGCATCTGGCTGCTGAACAGTTCGGTGTCGACCTCGGCGAACTCGACGCCGGCCTCTTCCATCTCCTTGCGCACATCGGCCTGGGCGTCGACCGTCATCTGGGTGGCTTCGTCACCGGCCTTCTTGAGCTCTTCGTCGAGCATGGAGCGCAGCTCGTCGGGAAGCTCCTGGTACCAGCGCTCGGAAACCAGCAGGCCCGTCATCAGGTGGATGTGATTGGTCAGGGTGACGTTGCTGGTCACTTCCTGCAGCCGCAGGCCGTGGGCGCCGGTCAACTGCGCCTCGGCGCCGTCGATGGTGCCGAGCTGGATGGCCGAGTAGATTTCCGACCAGGGCAGCGGTACCGGGGTCGCGCCCATGCCTTCGATGGTCTTGATCCAGCCCGGGGAGTTGATGGTGCGGATGCGCACACCGTCGAGGTCCTCGGGACCTTCGATCGGCTTCTGGGTGAACATCTGGCGGGTGCCCTGGAACCAGTTGTAGTTCATCAGGCGCATGCCGGTGTTTTCCGCCAGCAGCTCGACCCACTCGAGGTAGGGCTCGGAAGAGGTGATGCGGTCGTAGTCCTCGTGGCTCTCGACCAGGTAGGGCGCAGCAAGAATCCCGAGCTCAGGCTGAAACTCGGACAGGCGGCCTGCGTCCGTCAGTACCGCGATGTTGGCGCCGTTGCGGATCTGCTCGATCATGTCGTTGTCGGCGCCGAGCTGGCTGCTGGAGAAGATGTTCAGGGTGACTTCGCCCTCGCTTCTTTCCTCGATCCGTTCGGCGGCGTTTTCCATCGCCTTGACCATGGGGTCCTGGCTGCTCTGGGCGGTGGACAGGTTCAGTTCGTAGGCGGCAAGGGCCTGGGTGCTGCTGAGGACAGCGGCGGCGAGAATGACAGACTTCTTGAACATGGGGCGTCTCCTTATCACTTGTTGTTGTCGCTTCAGTTGTTGTCGTTGCTGTTGCAGTTGCTTCCGGGGGAGTGGCCCGGCAGGCCGCAGGGCAGGGGCCGGCTGGCCCTTGCCCATGAGAGACGTCTGCCGGGTAGATAACGATCAGCCGTTGGTGTCCTCGAAGATCGACGAAAAGCGCTGCACCATCTGGGGCAGGGAGATCAGGATCTCGCTTTGATGCACCAGCATGGCCTGGCGGGCCTTGTCTTCGTCTCTCTGTTCGATGGCATCGACAATGTCGGCGTGCTGCTGGACCAGCTTTTCGAAGGGCGTGGTGTCAGGCACGCTGAGGTAGCGCACCCGGTCGAGCTGTGCCTTGACCTCTTCGATGACGCGCCAGGCGGTCTCGTGTCCGGCGCCAAGGGCGAGCACGCGGTGGAAGTCCTCGTCGAGGATGAAGAACTGGTCATACTGGCCGCTGCTGGCGCAGCGAATCTGGCGTTCGATCAGATCCCGCAGCTCGTAGATCACCTTGTCGGCGAGCCCTTGCCTGGCGGCGGAGGCGCTGACGGCGGTTTCGACCGCCTCCCTGACGAAGCGCGCTTCGCGCACCGACTTCTGCGAGATGCCAACGACATAGGTGCCGCGTTGTGGTCGAACGTCGACCAGACCTGCCTCGGACAGGCGGATAAAGGCTTCGCGTACCGGCTGTCGGCTGACCGAGAAGGCGTCGGAAATCTCCTTCTCGGACAGTGCCTGGCCAGGGGCGAACTGCATCCGGATGATGGCGAGTCTAAGTACGCGGTAGAGCCGCTGACGCACCGATCCACCGGCGGCATCCTGTTCCCAGAGTTCAGCGATTGCGGGGGTCAGCATGGGGGCACCTACCTGTTGTTGAGCGTTTCAGTCTTTCCAGCTTTTCGACTTTTCAGCTTTCCGGCTTCTGAGCCTTGAGGCCGTTGAAGCCTTGAGCCGTTAAGGCGTCAGGCCTTTGAGCTTTGGTCTGATATGACTTGTATGGTAGTCATACTAGGGTAGCGAAAGCGCGCTGTCAGGCCTGGACGTATAGCACTTTGGTCTCATCTCGACTCGCCACCTTGATTCGTCACCCCGGAGGACGCCATGTCACATCCCACCTACATCGCTGCACCGGACGACTGTCTATTGCGCAAGGACGAACACCGCCGCTGGCTCGCCAAGACCGGGATGCGCCTGCTCGAGTTCGGCGCCGCCGCCGAACACCCCCAGGGCGGCTACGGCTGGCTCGATATCGAGGGCAAGCTGGACGCCGCGAGGCCGGTAACGACCCTGCAGACCGCGCGACTCACCCATGTGTTCTCGCTCGCCCACCGCCTCGGCGTGCCCTTCGCCCGCGCCAAGGTCGAACACGGCATCGCCGGGCTTGGGCTGCTCGCCGACGAGCAACACGGAGGCTGGTACCAGGGACAGCAGGAGCCCGGCGCCGCCACCATCAAGCACGCCTATACCCACGCCTTCGTGGCGCTGGCCGCCTCGTCGGCGCATATGGCGCTGGGCAGTCGCGAAACCCGCGAACTGCTGGATCGGGCCATCGACGTCATCGACCGCCACTTCTGGTCGGACGACATGGGGCTGTGCCTGGAAAGCTACGAGCGGGACTGGACGCAGCTCGACGACTATCTCGGTGCCAACAGCAACATGCACTCGATAGAGGCCTATCTGGCGCTGTGCGACGCTACCGGAGAGCTACGTTGGCTCGATCGTGCGGTGGCGATCGCCGAGCGCTTTATTCACACCCACGCCCGCCAGCATGATTACCTGGTCCCCGAGCACTTCGATTGCCGGATGACGGTGCTCTACGACTTTCACAAGGACCTGCCCGCCGATCAGTTCCGGCCCTTCGGCCTGACGCCCGGACATTCGCTGGAATGGTCGCGCCTGCTGCTCAATCTGGAGGCATCGTGCCTGAGGCACGGACGACCAGCGCCGGCCTGGCTGCTGGAGGACGCCGAAGGGCTGTTTGCCGCCGCCGCCAAGCATGGCTGGCAGGCTGACGGGCAGCCGGGCTTCGTCTACACCCTGGACTGGGACAAGCGTCCGGTGATCACCGCCCGTCGCCACTGGGTCACCAGCGAGGCGGTGGGGGCGGCGCATGCGCTGCTGGTGCGCACCGGGCGTCAGCAGTATGCCGACTGGTACGCCACCTGGTGGGCCTACATCGATCGCCACATCATCGATCATGACCGGGGGGGCTGGATTCACGAACTCGACGAGAGCAGCCAGCCCCGCGCGCGCTACTGGCCGGAAGGCAAGCCGGATATCTATCACGCCTTTCAGGCGACCCTGCTGCCCCTCCTGCCGCTGGCGCCGACGCCGGCCAGCGCTCTGGCCCATTCGCCCTGGGGTGGGTTGATATAGGCAGGGTTGATCCAGACAGGGTCGTGCTGGAGAGGGCCTGTCTGAGCAACGTTTCAACAGGCTCTGCTTTAAAGGAAATCGATCGGGTAGCCGGTGCTGCAGCCGCTGCTGTCGCCTGAGATGCCCGGGAGCTTGAAGCGAAGATGGCGCTGCCGTGGCGGCGTGCTCAGGCCACGGAGGCAACGGCTTCTCAGGGCATATGGTCAGCGCGGGAGCCGGCGAGGGTGTGGCCGTCGACGGTGGGGTGGCCGGGACTCCGGTCGGTGTCTGTGCCGGCGGTTGGCGAGTCGGCAGGTGCGTCGCCTGCGAGCGGGCCTTCGCGCCCGGGTACCGGCACCACCATCATCCAGTCGAGCCCGGCGGCGATCGGCGCAAGGCGCATGCCGTCGCCCAGTGCGACCACGGCGTCTCCCAGTTCGCTTAACGGGCGACTGGACATCGGCGCCTGCACCACGGCGTCCGCCAGGCGGTTGACGCCGTCCTGCTGGGCGCTGGTGACGGGGTCAAGCGTGCCTCCCAGGCGATCGGCCAGCGTCTCGATGCGGGTATCGGCCTGCGCCAGCCCCTCGACCAGGGTGTCGGCCAGGGGCAGCAGCCGGTTGCCGGTCCTGTCGAGGCCCTGATCGACGCGCCCAAGGGTCGTGACACCACTGTCCAGGCTGTCCGCCAGCACCAGACCCTGCAAACGCCCGGACAGGTCCTGGCCGGCATCGACCAGCCGTCCGACCTCCTCGAGGGTGGTGCGAGTGTCGCCTACCAGCGATGACAGATTGGCCGACATGTCGCCCAGTTGCTGGGCCGGGGCCAGGGCGAGTGTCACCCGGTCGTCGAGCATGTCGCCGGGACGCGTGACCATGACGCCGAACTCACCGGTCAGGCCCACCGCCTCGGTGGCCAGCATCTGACTCAGGCTGCCTCGGCCCAGGTCCGCCGCTGCCGTGAGCGTGCTGCGCTCATCGTTTCCGATACTCTCGACCAGTCCGACGACGGCCTGCTCATCCAGCCGGGGGATGCCGCTGTGGCTGATCCCGCCATGGCGCAGCGCCGTGCGCGCCGCCACCCCTTGCAGGCTGGTCTCATCACGCTGGCCTCCCAGCACCTGACCGGCCAGGGCGACCCACTGGCCGGCACGACTCAGCCCACTGGCGGAGGCGTCGACCAGGGCGTTGCCGGTGGTGGCGCTGACGTCTGACAGCGCATCGCCTCCGGCGACGATCAGGTCCGCCGCCAGGCTTGGCCACAGCAAGGAGTCGGAGGTGATCAGGATCGGTTCCAGGCCGAGCTGGATAGCGCTAGCCACTCGGGTGGTCAGTGACTGCTCAAGATCGCCCCATGGCTCCTCGAGATCGAGTTCCTGCTGTCCGATGCCCAGCGTGCTGGTCAGGCGACGTCGATAGCGGTCCAGTGACAGCACCCGCTGCAGCCGGTCATCGAAGCGATGCAGTAACGGCAGAGCAGCGACGCTGTCGAGCACACCCTCAACCGCTTCCAGAGATCCCCCCAGTGGTCCCTCAAGGTAGGCCCCGGTGCTTGCCAGGGCGGACTCGGTAGCGCTGGCCCATCCGTTGGCACCGACAGCACGGGCCACGGCGGTTCCTTGAGTCGTGAGCTGGTTGGCGGTCATCCGTCCGATCCCCCCGGCCACCAGCTCGGCGGAACGGGAGGCGCTGGGCAGCGCCGGGCTGGCCGAAAGGTGCTGTTGGTCGCCTGAAATCTGATCACGCTGAACGATCTGTACCGACGACTGGAAGCCGTGACCCGCAAGGGGGGCTGACGTCATCTCGGTGGCTGGTCTGGTGGCGGATGCTGCTGGCGAGAAAGGGGAGTGCTCAGCGCAGCCGGTCAGCAGAACGGCCAGAACGGTTACCGCTATCCATCGTGGCAATCGAGCCGCCTGTGCGCTGGGCTTGAGGATCATGAGGTGTCCAGCCGTCTGATACCGGCAATAGTGCACCAGACTATCGACAAAACGGGCGAGATCGTGGACGAACTTTGCTAGAGCAGGCGTGTTGCCGGCATGGATGAGCGCTAGGAGCGAGTCATTGGCAGTTAACCTGCCCGGGATCGCGACAGGGTCGACCGGGCAAGAGGATCAGGCGAGCAGGTGGTGATACAGAGTGGTGGCGCCGATGGCGATCAAGACCAGCCCCCCGAGGATCTCGGCACGCGGCCCCACCGTCTTGCCGAGCCGGCGTCCCAGCAGCATGCCCAGGGTCGCCATCAGGGTGGTGGCGCCACCGATCGCCAGTGCCGTCACCCAGATGTTGGCGTTCATGAACGCCAGACCTACGCCCACCGCCATGGCGTCCAGGCTGGTGGTGATCGCGGTGGCGATGATCAGCCACCAGCGGGTGCGATCGCTGGTCGTGCCGCAATCGCAGCTGGCGCAGTCCTTGGGGGCGGGAGCGAGGCCACTGTGGATCATCTTGCCGCCCAGGGCGAGCAGCAGGAAGAAGATGATCCAGTGATCCCAGTGGGCAATGGTGTCATAGGCGCTGGTGCCGAGCAGCCAGCCGATAATTGGCGTCGTGGCTTCCACCAGACCAAACAGCAGGCCGGTCTGCAGGGCCACCACGAAACGCAGCCGACGCACGCAGGCACCCTTGCTGACCGAGGCGGCAAAGGCATCGGAAGATAGCGAGAAGGCGAGCAGCAGGGTCGAAGTGGGCGTCATGAAGGTGCGAATCCGGCGGTTGCCTGTTGAAAATACGTGATGTCGCTGAAAGAGCCTCGTGCGCAGCGTCACGGCCGATATTCCGGGCGTTGGCTATGGACACGATAGCGAATTTGCATGGCGATATTAGCGCGCAGGCTGACAGATGCAACTCTTTACCTAGGCTGCAAGTTTAAGCCAAAACAAAGACATATAGCCGTGACTATACCTTATGGCAGCGGCAAGAAAAGGAGAGGCCAGAGGCGCACTATTGCCCGCTGGCGGGTAATCCCGAGGCGCGACAAAGCGGCAAGGTCGTCGAGGCCCTTTCCCCGATAAACGAGCAAGAAGATGCATTGGCAGCGGCAAGAATGTTGGTTCTCGGGAAGAGAAGACGGTCAGGATTTCAAGGCGTCTTCCAGCATCTTTACGATGACGAGGCCGGCCTTGGCGGGCAGGTTGTCGCCGGCATAGTGGCGAATGGCTGCGACCTCTTCGCGAAGCTTTAGATGCCGAGCTCTGAGGTGTTCGAGTTCCTGTTCAAGGAGCTCCATTCCATCCATTCCAACCGATGCAAACTGGGAAGCCCGAGGTTCGAGGGAGTCGTCAAATGGCGTGGTCACTGTCATCTCCGGACCAGGACAAGGGCACCGCCGGGCAGGCGAGACCATCGGAGAATCCTGGTTATTGAAGTGTGGCGTATCTCTCCTTGTGGCGATATAGGGATCAGGGGGTAGTTCGCCTGTAATGACGAGGTAATCAAACCATTAATCCGTCACGATCATGATATTGCGACTCAGGCATTCGACCGACACGCGGTCGAGCCAGGCTCAGGCCTGGTCCTGAAACTCGGGCACGGCGACTGCGTCGTTGTGGGTGACGACCTCCTCGAGCTGTTGGCAGAAGGTGTTGAAGGCGTCGCTCGCATGTCCGGGGCGCCGGTGCATCTCGATTTCCACCTGGCCGAGCGCCGGCAGGCCCTGCTCCTCGCCGAGAATCCGACAGCCCGCCGGTACGCTGCGGGGTGTCTTGACGGTGATCGCGAGCCCCGCCTGGACCGGAAGGTTGATGCCGGTGGGGGACTGGCTCGAGTAACGCAGTTCCCAGGCGCGTTCCTGACGCCCCAGGGCGGCGAGGGCGTGGGCGCGAAAGATGCAGCCTTCGGGATTCAGTGCCAGGGGCAGTCGGCTGCCACGGGTAGGATCGGCATCTTCTGCCGCGACCCACACCATGGGTTCCCAGCCGAGCAACTGGCCCGATTGCGTCGGTCCGTGGCGGATCGACAGGACCACGTCGAGCAGGCCCTGCTGGAAGCTGTCCACCAGGTCGGCACTGATGCCACAGATGACCTCGATGCGGGTATGCGGATAGGCCTCGGCGAACCGGGGCAGCAGTTCCGGCAGGTAGGCGCTGGCCTGTTCCTCGGAGGTGCCGATACGAATCTTCTCGCCGTGCTGGCGGTCGCCGAGTGCCGCCCTGGCCTCGTCCTCCAGCGTCAGCATGTGTCGCGCATAGGGCAGCAGCCGTTCACCGTCGGACGTCAGCAGCACGCTGCGGCTGGTGCGCTCGAACAGCGACTTGTGCATCTGGTCCTCCAGTCGCTTGATCTGCAGGCTGACGGCGGACTGGGTCCGGTGCAGCACGCGGCCGGCGGCGCTGAAGCCCTGGCACTCGGCCACGGTGACGAAGGCGCGGAGCAGGTCGGTATCCATAATCGATGAGCCTTTGAAATAAGTGATATCTCAACCATTCATTTCTATTATGAAGAGGCGCTCTCTATCCTGTCCAACATCACTTGAGACAGGCAGGAGTTCCTCATGCAGGCCACCGATGCGCCCACCACTTCCTCGCTGGACGGTCTGATCGACCTTGAGCACTACCCGATTCATGACCTGGACGGCGAGTCCGGACGGGCGCTGATCCAGCGCTGTCACGAACAGCTGGCCGACGATGGCTGTGTGGTACTCAAGAACTTTGTCCCCGAGGAGGCGTTGGCGCGGCTGGAGCGCGAGACCGAGCGGCTGTCGCCCGAGGCGCACTACAACCAGACCGAGACCAACCCCTACAACAATGCCGGCGATCCCGAGCGCCCGGCCCGCCATCCGCTCAATCGCTTCGACGATCGCACCAACGGCTTTGTCGCCGGCGATCGCATCGGCGAAGACACCATCATTCGCCAGGTCTACCAGCACCCGGACTTCCAGCGCTTTATCGCCACTGTCGTGGGCATGGAAGAGATTCATCAATACGCCGACCCATTGGCGGACCTGGTGGTCAACGTGCTGAGAGAGGGCTGCCAGCATCCTTGGCACTACGACACCAACGAGTTCATCGTCACCATGATGACCCGCCAGTCCCACGGCGGTGGCCGGTTCGAGTATGCCCCGGGCATCCGCAGCCCCGAGGGTGAGAACTTCGACGAGGTCGAGCAGGTGCTGGACGGCGATCGTTCGCGGCTCAAGGCGCTGGACCTTCAACCGGGTGACCTGCAGGTATTCTTCGGCCGCTATTCGCTGCACCGGGTGACGCCGGTGGAAGGCGAGAAGGAGCGTCACACCGTGATCTTCGCCTACGCCAAGGAACCCGGCTTCATCGGTCGCCCCGAGCGTGCCCAGCGCATCTTCGGACGCATGGCGCCGATTCACGAGACCCTGTTGAAGGAAGGCATGAATCGCAGCGATTCCCTGGCCGACTGAGCCTGACACACCACATCGGGGCCGAGCGTGAAGATGCTCGGCCCGAACATCTTGTGACCCTCGCGACTGCGAACAGGACCCTGACATGAGCATCGTCGATTTCGACAACCTGACCGACAACGAGCCGGACCATATTCCGGTCGTGCCCTCTGCGCCGATGGCCAACGGCGACAGCATCCCCACCGCCTTCGATCCCAGGCAGCTGCGCGCCGGGCGCCTGGCGCGGCTGCGCGCGACGATGGCGGAGCAAGGCTACGCCGCCATGGTGCTGTTCGACCCCAACAACCAGCGCTATGCCACCGGTTCGCGCAACATGTTCGGCTACTTCCTGCGCAACTCGACCCGCTACATCTATGTGCCCCTGGAAGGGCCGGTGATCCTGTTCGAGTACCCGGGCAGCGCCCACGTCTCTACCTGGCTCGAGACCATCGATGAATCGCGCACGTCCAAGGTGGTGTGGTCCGCCGTCAACCAGCGCGACAACCTCTCTTCGGACCCCTTCGGTGTTGAGATCGCCGAACTGATCGAAGAGCACGGACGCGGCAACCGCAAGATCGGGCTGGATCGCTGTGCGCTCAACCTGGCGCGCTCACTCGAGGCCCAGGGCCTCGAGGTCTTCGACTGCATGCAGGACACCCTGCACTGCCGGCGCATCAAGACCCCCGAGGAGATCGCCTGTCTGGCCCAGTCCATGGCCGGCAGCGAGGCTGCGGTGGCCGAGGTCGAGGCGGCGATCAAGCCGGGCATCACCGAGAACGAGCTGTTCGCGATCATGTACGGCAACGTCATCCGTCAGGGCGGCGAGTTCATCGAGACCCGTCTGCTGTCGTCCGGCCCGCGCACCAACCCCTGGTTCAATGAGGCCAGTGACCGGGTCATTCGTCCGGGCGAACTGGTGGCGCTGGACACCGATACCATCGGTTGTCACGGCTACTATTCGGACTTCTCGCGGACCTTCCACGTCGGCCCCAATCGCCCCAGCGCCTACCAGAAGGAGCTGTATCGCATGGCCTACGACCAGGTGCACCACAACATGGGCATCTTGAAGCCGGGCATGAGCTATCGCGAGATCGCCGAGCAGGCCTGGAAGATCCCCGAGCGCTTCCTCGACCGTCGCTATCCCTCCATCATCCACGGCGTCGGCATGCACGGTGAAACCCCGCTGGTCGCCCACCATATGGACTTCGATCGCTTCTCCAAGGATGGCGTTCTCGAACCCGGCATGGTGGTGTCCGTGGAGAGCTACATCGGCGAGGTGGGTGCCGCCGACGGGGTCAAGCTGGAAGAAGAAGTGCTGATCACCGACAGCGGTGTGGAAAAGCTGTCCCGCTATCCCTTCGACGAGGCGCTGCTCGACCGCCAGTTCTGAGCCGCATCATCTGCGTACCATGCTGCGCCGGGCCCCACGCGAGATGGCCGCCCGGCGCTGACGCCTTTTCAGCAAGTCATATCGAGAGTTTTGATGAAAGACGTGAATCATTGGATCGGCGGTGAGTCACAGCCGTCGCAGCGCCATCTGGATGTCATCAACCCGGCCACCGCCGAGCCGGTCGGTCGTGTCGCCCTGGGGGACGCTGCTACCGTCGAGAGTGCCATCGAGGCGGCCCGCCGCGCCCAGCCGGCCTGGCGCGACACGCCGCCGGCCAAGCGCGCCCAGGTGATGTACCGCTTCAAGGCGCTGCTCGAGCGTGACGCCGACGAGATCTGCGCGCTGGTCAGCGAAGAGCACGGCAAGGTGCTTGAAGACGCCATGGGCGAACTCAAGCGCGGTATCGAGAACGTCGAGTACGCCTGCGGCGTGCCGGAGCTGCTCAAGGGGGAGTATTCCCACAACGCCGGGCCGGCCATCGACACCTGGTCCAATCATCAGCCGCTGGGCATCGTGGCCGGGATCACGCCGTTCAACTTCCCGGCCATGGTGCCGCTGTGGATGTATCCGATGGCGCTGGCCTGCGGCAACGCCTTTATCCTCAAGCCCTCCGAGCAGGTGCCGTCGGCGGCGCTCAAGATGGCCGAGCTGCTCACCGAAGCCGGTCTGCCCGACGGCCTGTTCAGCGTGGTCCACGGCGACCGTGAGGTGGTCGAGGCGCTGATCGATGCGCCGGATGTGAAGGCGGTGTCCTTCGTCGGCTCGACCCCGGTGGCCAAGGCGATCTACCAGCGTGGCGCCGAGAATGGCAAGCGCGTCCAGGCGCTCGGTGGCGCCAAGAACCACGCCGTGGTACTGCCCGATGCCGATCTGGACAACGCCGCCAGCACCCTGATCGGGGCCGCCTACGGCAGTGCCGGTGAGCGCTGCATGGCGATCAGCGTGGCGGTGTGTGTCGGCGATGACACCGCCGATGCCCTGGTGAAACGGCTTTCGCAGGAGGCTCGGGAACTCAAGATCGGTGCCGGCACCGAGCGCGGCCTGGATATGGGTGCGCTGGTCAACGCCGGGCACCGCGACAAGGTGGCGGGCTATCTCCAGCAGGGCGTCGACGCCGGGGCCGAGCTGGTGGTGGATGGGCGCGAGCATCCGCTGGTCGAGTCGTCACCGGGCTACTTCCTGGGCGCGAGCCTGCTCGACCGGGTCACGCCCGAGATGAGCGTCTATCGCGACGAGATCTTTGGGCCGGTGCTGTGCGTCGTGCGTGTCGCCAGCTACGATGAGGCCATTGCGCTGATCAACGCCCACCAGTACGGCAACGGCACCTGCGTGTTCACCCGGGATGGCGAGGCCGCGCGTCGCTTCGCCGACGCCATCGAGGTCGGCATGGTCGGCATCAACGTACCGCTGCCGGTGCCGGTGGCCTTCCACAGCTTCGGCGGCTGGAAGGAGTCGCTGTTCGGCGATCTGCATGCCTATGGCCCCGACGCCGTGCGCTTCTACACCCGGCGCAAGGCCATCTCCCAGCGCTGGCCGAGGAGCCAGGACAGGGAAAGCGCGCAGTTCAACTTCCCCTCGAACTAGCGCGCTCTCGAGGCCTGGCTCGTCCTGCAAGCGCAGCGCCGGCCTCTGACCCCCGACGAGGGAGAGCGACTCAGGCCACCGACAACGCCCACTCCTTGCGAGTGGGCGTTGTCGTATCCGTGGCAGGCGCTCGCGCCCTCACTCGGGGGCTGTCGGTGTCGAGGTGGATGGCGGGGCGATAGCCGGGCAGGGCAAGACGACGGGTGGCAACGCTCGGGTGCAGCGTCTCGTTGCCGAAGGAGGCAAAGCCGATGCGCCGCAGATAGCGCCGGGGCGAGATCAGTCGATAGAGGCGCGAAAGAAACCTCTGGTAGGAGTCGACGATGTCGTCCTCGCTCGGTGGTGAACCAAGCAAGGGGCGGCTGTCAGGCAGCAGCGGCAGCCCCTGTTCGCAGGCGCGGCCCATCATCCAGTCCAGGCTGACGTCCGACAGCACGCGGTCCCGGTAGCCTCCGCCGACGTTGGAGTGGGCGCCGGGAAACCATACCTGCTCGAGGGTGGCGGTGGTGGTCTGCGGCGACCACAGGGTGGGGGCGAAGGCCTTGCGGTGCTCGTCGATCGCCAGCGCCTGGTAGGCGTGGCGCACCAGCGGACTCAGGCGGGTGTCATGGAACTCGAATCGGCGGCGGTTGAAGGCGGCAAAGCTCCTGAGTGGAATCCCCAGGCTGCCCACGGTGTCCCACACACCGATCATGTGGATCTCCGGCACCCAGGCGTAGCGCTAGGCGAAGCGTCGAGCCTCGGCGGATTGCGGGCCACGCCTTCGATCGCGGTAAAGCGCGTAGGCGCGTCCCGCCAACTGCCGGTGTTCGGGGTGCAGCAGTCCGCTGGTGTGAAGCATCCCGCTCAGGCTGCGCGCGGTGTAGGCGCCTCGGCTGAAGCCGAACAGGAACAGCCGGTCTTCCGGGCGCAACAGTTCGACAAGCTCCACGTACGCCTCGACCAGAATTTCCGATAGCCCGAGTCCGGTGGCGCCTGCCACCAGGCGGTCGTACCAGTGCAGGTCACTGCCGACGCCATGGTAGTAGCGCTTGACGGTACCGCCCTCGGCCATGGGGTTGTCGGCCACCGCCTGGTAGAGCCGGCTGACGTTGGTGTTGGTGTCACCGTCTTCCAGGTCCATGTCCGGCACCTGCCAGGTGCCATCGAAGAACAGCGCGACATTCTTGGCCATCGGCTTCCCTTGCTGTCAGCCCTCTTGATCCGAGCGAAGCTCGGTGGTCGCTGTCAGTGTATGTCGGGGGCGTGGCCGGAAAATTGAGCGCAGAGGCGAAGGGCGTCGATCGGTCGTGCTGTCAGCGCTGCGGCAAAGATTGCAGGAGCGGGGCGGGTGGATGGCCTCCTCCCGCCCCTTGGTCGTTCGCTTGTCAGAGTGTCTAGAAGCGCGTCGCCCAGGTATCGACGACCCTGAGCGCGTCATCGACCAGATGGAGCCGGCGCCACTTGTCGAAGGTCATGCAGGGGTGCGAAGCGCCGAAGGCCAGGACGTCACCGATGCGCACGTCGCGGGCGCTGTCCGGTAGCTGGATAAAGGTGTGCTGATCCATCTGCTTGACGACTTGCCAGCCTTCCACCGACAGCTGCTCGCTGGCCTGTCCGCCTTCGCGATAGCGCCTGAGCACCTCGGGCGCCAGGTCGAAGCCGATATCGCGCTTGCCCAGTGCCACGATGGCCAGCCCCGGCTCGGGCAGCGACTGCACCTGGGCGAACACCTCCAGCGCCGGCTCAAGCCCCTGGTGCAGGTCCTGGCGCCGGGACAGCACGCCGGCCTGGGCCTCGCGGTAGATGCCGTGGTCGTGGACCACGTAGCAGCCCGGGCGCAGCACCGGGGTGAAGCGGCCTTCGAGTCCACCGTCGCGGAATGCTTCGGCGATCAGGTCGTACCAGGCCGAACCCGACGCCGTGACGATGGGCTTGTCGCGATCGACCAGGCCTTCGTCGGCCAGTCGCTTGACGCCGTCGACCAGGCGCTGGGCGTAGCGACGAATACCGGCCACCGGATCGTCGCCATGGACCACGCCCTCATACCCCTCCAGACCCGCCAGGGCTATGCCGGGCAGGGTAGCCGCCCGGCGGGCCAGCGCCATTACCTCGTCATCATCGCGAAGTCCGCACCTTCCCCCTTCGACGCCTACCTCGATCAGGATATTCAGGGAGATGCCGGCCGCCCCGAAAAAGGCGCCTAATTGGTCCAGGTTCTCGGCGCTGTCGACGGTGACATAGAGCTCGGCGCCGGCGCGGATCAGGTCTGCGGCGATGGCCATGTTGGCCTGACCGACCATCTGGTTGGCCACCAGTAGTCGCTGCGCGCCCTCGGCGAAGGCGGCGCGGCACTGGGGCAGGGTGGCCAGGGTGATGCCCCAGGCGCCGGCCTCTAGCTGCCGCCGGAATAGCGCCGGGGTCATGGTGGTCTTGCCGTGGGGCGCAAGCTCGGCGCCGTGGCGGCGGGCGAAGTCCTGCATCCATGCCAGATTGTGGGCGAGCGGCGCTTGGTGGATCACCGCCGCCGGCAGGCTGACGTCGGCCAGCAGCCGGTCGCCGGTTTCCAGGGTGCCCTTGTGGCAGCCCTTGGCATCGAAGGAAGAGGAAGAGGGGGAGTGGGCCATGGAAGTTCTCCTGAAGGCGGAACGCGGCTCATGTTACGCCGCGCTGGACGATTGGCAATGTTCGAAGATTGATCTGACTACGACCATTGTCGGAAATTTTCAAAAAACGGTGGATGGTTGTTAGAAACTAACATAGCGTAAGGATACCGCAGATGACGAGGGCCCTGGACAGGCTTCGTGATCTGGCAACGTCGCAACGGAGGGAGGCAAGCCGTGAGTCAACAGATCGATATCCTGTCGCGCATCACCGCGGTGGTTCGCTCCCTGAGCGAGTCGGAGCGCAAGGTGGCGGAGCTGATCTTCGACGACATCGACTTCGTGGCAGAGGCCAGCATCAGCGAGATCGCCCGGCGATCAGGCGTCAGTGACGCCACCGTGACCCGCTTCGCCCGCTCGGTGGACTGCGACAACGTGCGTGACCTCAAGCTGCGCCTGACCCGTGCCCTGGCGGCCGGTCGTCGCTTTATCGAGGACGCCGATCCCGCCCGGGGATCGAGCATCGTCTACGACGTTGCCGCCCAGACCCTGGCGCTCAACCGCGAATTGCTGTTCGAGGCCGATATCGAAGGCGCGGTGGAGCGACTCGACAATGCCCGCCAGATCCTGACCTTCGGCAGTGGCGGCGGCTCCAGCGTGATGTGCCAGGAGCTGCAGTTTCGCCTGATGCGCCTGGGCTATGCGGTCAGCGCCTATCCTCACGGTCTGCTGCCGAGGATGGTGGCCGCCACCCTGGAGCCCGAGGACGTAGTGGTGGTGCTGTCGGTGTCCGGCTATACGCCGGAGATGGTCGAGTCGGCCCAGATCGCCAGTCAGTACGGAGCCCAGGTGATCGCCATCACCGCCGTGGGGTCTCCGCTTGCCGCCGCCGCCAACGTGGTGCTGCCCATCGCCGCCCGGGAGACCGATTTCATTCTTCACCCTTCGGCGTCGCGCTATGCGTTGATGGCCGCCATCGACGTGCTGGCGCTGGAGCTGGCCATGCGTCATCGCGACCAGGCACGCACCAAGCTCAGGCGTTTGAAGATTGCACTTGATGACCATCGCGGCGGTGACAATCGCCAGCCGCTGGGAGACTGACATGCACCATGACCTCTTGATTCGTCGCGCCACGCTGCTGGATGGCACCGGCGCAGATCCCTGCATCGCGGATGTCGCGATCAAGGGGGATCGTATCGTGGCGGTGGGGGATCTCGCCGGGCACGAGGCCAGCGAGGTGGTGCAGGCCGAGGGGCTGGTGCTGACCCCGGGATTCATCGACGTTCACACCCACGACGACACCAATGTGGTGCGCACCCCCGAGATGCTGCCGAAGCTGAGCCAGGGGGTGACCACGGTGGTGGTCGGCAACTGCGGCATCAGCGCCTCGCCGGTCAGGCTGCGCGGCAGCGAGGTGCCCGACCCGATGAACCTGCTGGGCGACGCCGAGGATTTCGCCTATCCCAGCTTCTCTGCCTACGCCGATGCCGTGGCGACGGCCTGCCCGGCGGTCAATGTGGCGGCGCTGGTGGGGCATACCAGCCTGCGCTCACTGGTGATGGATGACTTCGAGCGCCCGGCCCGCGACGACGAGATCGCCGCCATGCGCCTTGCTCTGGAACAGGCGCTGGCCGAGGGGGCCATCGGCATGAGCACTGGGCTTGCCTATCGCAACGCCCGTCAGGCGCCAAGCGCCGAGGTCGGTGCCCTGGTGCGCGCGGTCAGCGAGGCGGGCGGCATCTACACCACCCACCTGCGTGACGAGTTCGCCGCACAGGCCGAGGCGATGGACGAGGCCTTTGCCACCGCCGCCGAAGCCCGTGCACCGCTGGTGATCTCGCACCTGAAGTGCGCCGGTGCCGGTAACTGGGGCCAGGCGCCACGGGCCCTGGCGCAGTTGACCGACGCCGCCAGCCGCCAGCGTGTTCACTGCGACTGCTACCCCTATACCGCCGGTTCCTCGACCCTGGATCTGGGGCAGGTCACCGACGAGATCGACATCACCATCACCTGGTCGAAGCCGCATCCGGAGCAGGCGCGTCGGCCGCTGGCCGACATCGCCGCCGACTGGGGGCTGTCGCTGATGGACGCGGCCAGGCGCCTGCAACCCGCCGGCGCGGTCTATCACAACATGAGCGAGGACGACATGCGCCAGGTGCTGGCGCACCCCTTGACCATGGTCGGCTCCGACGGCCTACCCAATGACCCGCATCCGCACCCGCGACTGTGGGGCGCCTTTCCCCGCGTGCTGGCCCACTACAGCCGCGACCTGGCACTGATGCCGCCGGCCGAGGCGGTACGCAAGATGACCGGTCTTTCCGCCGCCACCTTTGGCCTGGAAGACCGCGGTGTGATTCGTCCAGGCGCCTTCGCCGATCTGGTCCTTTTGGATCTCGAACGACTGGAAGATAGCGCCACCTATGACCAGCCGAAGACGCCCGCCAGCGGCATCCTTCGGGTGCTGGTCAACGGCACGACGGCCTACGCCAACGGTCAGGCGTCGGGCCAACGATCCGGGCGCATGTTGCGCCGAAGCGTGCGCCTTGCGGCCACGCCACTCTAGCCACGTTTATTGCATCAGCCTTTATCAGGAGACATTGACATGACGATCAAGCGTTATGGCGCCGAAGGCGGCGTCGGTACCGGCGGTCAGAAACTTCCCTTCTCCCGCGCGGTGGAAGCCGGCGGCTGGCTGAAGGTGTCCGGTCAGACCCCGATGACCGATGGAGAAGTGGTGGAAGGCGGCATCGTCGAGCAGAGCCGACTGGCCTTCGAGAATGCCCTGACCATCGCCCGCGAGGCGGGCTACGACATCGAGGACGTGGTCCACGTCACCGCCGTGCTGACTGACTCGCGCTACTTCCAGTCGTTCAACAAGGTGTTCGCCGAGTACTTCAAGGATCACCCGCCGGCGCGCATCTGCAGCGTTCAGGATCTGGTGGTGGACTGCAAGGTCGAGGTGGACCTGACCTGCTACCGCGCCGACCGCGCTTAAACCAGGGATATTGCGTCGAGCGGCAACTCGACCGGGGCAGGGATGCCCGCATCGTAGCGACAGGAAGGCGCCGGATCCCGGCAAGGACCCGACGCCAGGCACAGCAAACGTTCACGTTCACTGTCTCGATCGCGGCAACGACCGAGACGACAAGTATAAGAGGTCTGTATGAACAGTCATCTTTTCCTTGCTACCTTTTGCGTCTACATCGTCCTGATGATCGGCTTCGGCTGGTGGATGTCGCGGAACGATCGCGGCACCGGCGATGACTTCCTCCTTGGCGGGCGCAGCGTACCGATATTCCTGACCATCGGTACCACCGTGGCCACCATGGTGGGAACAGGTTCCAGCATGGGGGCGGTAGGCTTCGGCTACGCCAACGGCTGGGGCGGCGCACTCTATGGTCTGGGTGGTTCGATCGGGGTGCTGCTGCTGGCGCTGTGTTTCGCCGGTGTGCGCCGCTACCGCTTCATGACCATGAGCGAAGAGTTGTCGTTCTACGTCGGGGCCAACCGCCTGGTGCGCAATGTCGTGGCATTGTTCATCTACGTCGCCTGTATCGGCTGGCTCGGCGCCCATATCCTCGGTGGCGGCCTGTATCTGGCGTGGATGGCGGATATCCCCGCCTGGCAGGCCAAGATGGTGGTGGCCCTGGGCTTCGGTGTCTACTGCGTCATCGGCGGCTACATGGCGGTGGTCTGGACCGACACCGTGCAGGCCATCGTGCTGTTTGTCGGCTTCTTTTTGATGGCGGCGGTGGCCGTGGTCGAGGTGGGCGGCTTCTCCGAGATGACCGCCTCCATGGACGCCGCGGCGACCAGCTTCCTGGCCATCGACAAGGTCGGCCTGGTGCCCGCCCTGTCGCTGATTACGGTGATCGCCGTCGGCGTGCTGGCGACCCCGTCCTTCCGCCAGCGCATCTACTCCGGCGCCTCGGTGGGCTCGGTGCGCCGCTCCTTCCTGGTGACCGGCTGCCTTTACATGCTGTTCTCCATCGTGCCGGCGATCATCGGCATGGCGACCTACGCCCTCAACCCCAACCTGGAAAACAGCAACTTCGCCTTCCCGTATCTGGCCACCGAAGTACTGCCGCTGTGGCTGGGCCTGCTGCTGCTGGTGGCCGGTCTGTCGGCGACCATGTCCAGCGCCAGCAGTGACGCCATCGCCGGTGTCACCACCCTGATCCGCGATCTCTACGTGCTGGTCAAGGGCCGCGCGCCGTCGGCCAAGAGTGTGGTCATGCTGTCGCGGGTCGGCCTGGTGGGCACCATTGGCCTGGCGCTGGCCTTCGCCCTGACCTCCGACAACGTGATCGCCTACATCACCAAGATGGTGGCGACCGTGCTGGCGGGCATGTTCGTGTGCGGCGTGCTGGGCCGCTTCTGGCCGCGCTACAACTGGCAGGGCGCGATTGCCTCGCTGGTGGTGGCGTCCGCCACCTCGCTGACGGTCATCTCGGTGGAGAGCTGGAGTGAGTACTGGGGCAACCCGAGCATCCCGGCGGTGGGCCTGGCCATGGCCGCCGGTATTGTGGTCAGTCTGTTTACCCCGGCTTCCGAGCTCAGCGAAGACCAGGCACTCGAGCTGATCACCGAAGAGCGCGAGCGCATGGAGGCGGTGCCGGACGTGCCGCTGCGCAAGGGGCCCGCCAAGGCCTGAAGACCGCTCTCCAGGCCGAAGCACAAAAGCCCGCGCAGGTGACTGCGCGGGCTTCTTCGCATGTCTGCCGCGGTGGCGAGGAGCATGGGGCGCCGCTCAACGGCGCAGTGACCATATTCGGCCAAGGGCGCCGTCCTTCAACACAAGATGGTGAAACAGTGCTGCCACGATATGGCCACCAAGCAGGCAAGGCAGCAGCAGATCGGCGCCCCAGTCCCGATGAAAGCGGCCAAACGGCTCCATCAGGGTGATCAACGGCACCTCGAGCAGGGCCGCGAGCGAGTCTGCCAATGGCAGGCGCTGAAACGCGGGCAGTGTCCACTGGCCCAGCACCCTGAGGTCGAAGCCGGTACCGATATAGGCCGCCACGGGCAGCGCCAGGAGCACGGCGAGCAGGCCACAGTGGGCGAGGCGAGTCACCCGTGGCAGACCCAGGGGTGGCGGCTGCGGCAGCCACAGGTGGGCCGCCAGCAGCCCGAGCGACAGCGCCACACTCAAAAGCCCCAGGTTGACGTGGACCACCAGCAGGTACCAGTTGGCCGACTCGAGCTGGGTGTTCACCCACTTGCGCCCGTAAGCAGTGAGGTAGAGAAGACCGATGGTCAACGCCAGCGAGGCGTGCAGGGCGCGGCTGGTCACGGCATGACGGGCAGGGTGGACATCGGGGGCGTGGTTGACGTCGTGGGCTCGGCTCGCTGGCATGAAGGAAACCTCGGGGATGCGGTATTGCCCGGTGTCAGGCAACTACCGCCATGCTGACGCCTGGCCCTTCGCCTGTCAGCCATTCCCTGTGCCATGCTGGGGACAATTCGCCCTCGGAGCCTCCCATGTCGATCTTTCTCGTCACCCTCTTTGTTGCCTCCCTGCTGCCGATCCTGCTGGCCTGGATCGGCGCCGCCTGGCGTGTGCGCCAGTTCGGCCACCTGGACAATCGCCAGCCGCGTGCCCAGCAGGCGCGTCTTGAAGGCGTCGGTGCGCGGCTGCAGGCGGCCCAGTCCAACGCCTGGGAGGCGCTGATCATCTACGCCACCACCGCGGTGGTGGCCATCGGCGCAGGGGTGGAGCTTGAAAGCCTCGACGTGCCGGCGCTGGTCTTTCTCACCTCACGTCTGCTCCACCCGCTGGCCTACGCCCTGAACTGGCAGTGGACCCGCTCCATCGTCTTCGCCATCGGCATGCTGGCGTGTCTGACGATCATGATCGGAGCGTTGTGGTAGCCGCCCTGAAACGAGACCGGTGGCGGGCGGTTGTCCGCCGGCGTTCAGCCCTTTGACCGTCAGGGGCCGACGACGGTCATTGTGACGACTGCGCCAGGGTGGTGACCAGGCGCTGGCAAATGTTGTCCAGCGCCTTGGCCTTGCCTTCGTCGGCCAGGCTGCCGTCTTCATGGAAGGCGCTGCCGGCGCCGCCTACTGCAAGCTGGTCCGGCAGTACCGTGACGCCGATGTTGCTCAAGAGCTGACGCAGCAGCGGCAGGGCGCGTAGCCCGCCCAGCCCGCCGGGTGAGGCGCCGACGATGGCCGCCACCTTGTGCTGGTAGGGCTCTAGGGCGCTCAGGTCGCCGTCGGGGCGCGAGACCCAGTCGATGGTGTTCTTCAGAAGCGGTGTGATGAAGCCGTTGTACTCCGGGGAGGCGATGGCGAGGCCCTGATGCTCCATGAACATCCGCTTGAGGCGGCTGGCGTGCTCGGGAAGACCCTCGCCGGCCTCCAGGTCGCCGTCGTAGATCGGCATGGGAAAGTCACGCAGGTCGACAAAGGTGGCCTGACCACCAAGGGCGTCGATGCGCTGTGCCATCAGTCTGGCCAGACGCTTGTTGAAGGAATCCTCCCGGGCGCTGCCGGCAAAGACCAGGATACGGGGGCGGGTATCGCTCATGGGGTTCTCCTGCGGTGTGAACGGAAGTGCAAAAGGGCAAGGCATGGACCAATAGCCAATGGCGCACGCTCTGTCAGCCATTGCCAACGCCGATCTTGTGCATTCATCCTGCAACATATCGCATCAAGATGGCAGAAGGAGGACGATGTGAAGTACCCCACAACGCCGGATGGGCGCTACTTTGTTGCCCGCAATCGTCTCTGGCGCTGCACCGATCCCGGCCTGGACGAGGACACCCGCAAGCGCCACGTCAAGGCGCTGATGGCGGCCCGACGCGCGGTCAAGGAGGCCAACAAGGTCGACGATGACGACGCGCTCAAGGCCGCGCGCCGCCAGGTCCAGGCAGCCAAGGAGGCGCTGGGCGAGCGTGGCCCGGTGTGGTGGTCCGACGGCGCCGAGGATGAGTCCGGACGCGCACCCCACAACAGCTCCTACGCCGACTGGTGGGCCAGCCTGAACGCGCAGGAGGACAAGGTGTCTGGATGAATGCCTTGCCTGTCGGCAAGGCGGCCTTCAGGAAGACCAGGGCAGCGGTGGCGCCTCCAGGCGTGCTCCCTGCCACTGGGGGATGTCACCAAAGCGCTCGCTGGCGGCTTCCCAATCGTGCTGGGCCTGGATGATCGCTTCCCGCGAATGGCCAACGAAGTTCCACCAGATCAGGATCTCGTCCTGCATCGGCTCGCCGCCGATCAACAGGATCCGGCTGCCCGCCGACAGCGACATCTCGAGGCTGTCTCGCCCACGTCCGAGATACCCCAGCTCGTCCACCGCGAAGGCCTCGTCATCCAGCTCGAGGCCGCCTTCCAGCACCAGCACGCCGTATTCGAAGTCAGGACGCAGGGGCACCGCCAGCTTCGTGGTGTCACTGGCCTGAACGTCGAGTCCCACCAGCGGCGAAAAGCTCAGGGTGGGGGCGTGGTGGCCTTCGGCTTCACCGATCAGCAGGGTGAAGTCGGCGCCGTCGCGGCGCCAGCGCGGCAGCTCGGCGTAGTGATCAAAGCGTGGCGCGGTGTCGGCCTTGTCCTGGGGCAGGGCGATCCATAGCTGGGCGGCGTGCAGGCTGTCGGTTTCCGCCAGGCTCTCTTCGGTATGGCTGATGCCGTGGCCGGCGGTCATCAGGTTGACCTCACCCGGTCGGATCACCTGGTCGCTGCCCAGGCTATCCCGGTGGTGGACCTCGCCGGAAAGCATCCAGGTGAAGGTCTGCAGGCTGGTGTGGGGGTGGGGGCCGACCCGCATGGCCTGGCCCTCGCGCAGGATGCTGGGGCCGGCGTGGTCGAGAAAGCACCAGGCGCCGATCAGGCGGCGCTCGCGGGTGGGCAGTACGCGGTGGATCGGCAGGCCGCCGACGTCGGCCTCCCGGGAACCGATGCGCTGGATACAACGGCGTCCATCGACCACCGGGCAGTCCAAAGAAGATGATGGGCGATGGGGCGTTTCGTGCAGGCTCATGGTGGCCTCCTGGGCGGTTATGGCTAGACCTGGTTTGGCTGTACCTGGCTGGGATCGACAGAAAGAACAAGACCTGGGCGCAGTACGCCCAGGCCTGAAGCTCACCCTTGGGTCTGCTGCGAATAGCTCTGCATCAGGTTGGCGTAGGCCGGCAGGTGGGACGCCAACAGGCCACCGAAGCCTTCGATGTCGTTGCGCCAGTCGCGATGCAGCTCGCCACCCACCCCGAACCATGTCATCAACTGGGCGCCGGCCTGGCTCATGCGATCCCAGGCGGCCTCGCGGGTCACCGGGTTGAAGGTGCCGGAGGCGTCGGTGACGACGAAGACGTCGTAGCCGGCCTCGATGGCCGACAGCACCGGAAAGGCCACGCAGACCTCGGTGACCACTCCGGCGATCAGCAGCTGCTTGCGTCCCGTCTTCTCGATGGCGGCGACGAATTCCTCGTTGTCCCAGGCGTTGATCTGGCCGGGGCGAGCGATATAGGGGGCGTCCGGGAACATCTCCTTGAGTTCGGGGACCATGGGGCCGTTGGGGCCGTCCTCGAAGCTGGTAGTCAGGATGGTCGGCAGCTCGAAGAACTTCGCCATGTCGGCCAGGGCCAGCACGTTGTTCTTGAAGGCGTCGGGCTCGAAGTCGCGCACCAGCGACAAGAGGCCGGCCTGGTGGTCGACCAATAGTACGGTGACGTCATCCTTGTCGAGACGAACATAGGGGCGAGTCATGGGGTTTCTCCTCCTGTCAGGGGAAACCTTCCTTGGGAGATGCCTCCGGCATCCAGCCTGGAGGTGGGGTCCCGGCGGCGACTGCCGCCGGGAAGTTGCCAAGCATTGAGAAGGGGTGAGTCGGCAGGGGCAGACGCCTAGCCGCCAGCAACCTGTTTCTAGCTGCCGACACTCTGGGTATCGAGTCGGCCAAACCGGCCACGCCGAAATGCGTCGATGGAGGCGTGGATCTCGGCCTCGCTGTTCATCACGAAGGGGCCATGACCTACCACCGGCTCGTCGATCGGTTCACCGGTCAGCACCAGCAGCCGGGCGGCGGTGTTGGCGGCCAGGGCCAGCGTCTCGCCATCGCGGGACAGCTCGACCACGCTGCCACCGCGCACGACCTCCTGATCCTGTACCAGCAGGGTGCCGTCGAGCACTACCAGAAGGCTAGTGTGCCCGTTGGGTAGCGACAAGGTCGTTTCAGCGTCCTCGTTCAATGCCAGCTTCCAGGCGTTGATCGGGGTAAAGGTCCGCGCCGGGCCACGTGTCTCCAGGTACTCGCCGGCCACCACCCTGAGCTGGCCCGCCTCGCCCGGCAGTGTCACCACCGGGATCTCGTCACGGGTCAGCTTCTGGTAGGCCGCCGGGGTCGTCTTGTGGCGCGCCGGCAGATTGACCCACAGCTGGACCATCTCCAGGTCGCCGCCCTGGCGAGTGAAGTCCTCGGAGTGAAACTCCTCGTGGAGGATGCCGTCGCCTGCGGTCATCCACTGAACGTCGCCCGGGCCGATGGTGCCGCCCCCGCCGGAGGAATCGCGGTGGCTGACCTCGCCGCGATGCACGAAGGTCACCGTCTCGAAGCCCCGATGGGGGTGCACGCCGACGCCACGCTTTTGCTCGCTGGGCGCGAAGTGGTGAGGCCCGGCGTGGTCCAGCAGCAGAAAGGGGCTGATGCGCTCGGCGCCAAGGCGGTCGTAGCTGAACAGCGAGCGCACCGGGAAGCCGTCGCCCACCCAGTGACCGCGAGGGGCAGCGTGTACGGCGTTGATGGTCTTCATGGGACACCTCCTGTCATGGAAGGATCGTTGGCGATCCGTCATGGTGACAGCATAGAATCGAGACGATGTAGGCGGTAGTAGGCAAAATTCGGACGCATCGTTGCATATGTGGAACGATGGTGCGCTTAATCACCCTCGACAGGACCCGAGCCGTGCAGGATCTCAACGACTTCTTCTATTTCGTCAAGGTGGTGGACCACGGCGGTTTTGCTCCGGCGGGCCGCGCCCTGGGGCTGCCCAAGTCACGGCTCAGCCGACGTATCGCGGCGCTGGAGGCACGCCTCGATACCCGCCTGATTCAGCGTTCCACCCGTCAGTTTGTGGTCACGGAACTGGGCCAGGCCTTCTATCAGCATTGCCAGGCCATGCTGTGGCAGGCCGAGGCGGCGGTGGAGGTGGTCGAGCGCCACCAGGCCGAACCGCGCGGGCGCATTCGCCTGAGCTGTCCGCCGAGCCTTCTCGCCACCTTGTTCACGCCGCTGTTTTCCGAGTTCCTGCGTCGCTGCCCCCGCATCGACCTGGACGTGGTGGCGACCAGTCGCCGCGTCGACGTGGTGCGAGAAGGTTTCGATCTGGCGATCCGGGTACGCTATCCGCCGCTGGAAGACAGCGAACTGGTGATGCGCAGGCTGTCGCGCAGCCCCCAGCGGCTGCTGGCATCACCGGATCTGGTGGCGCGCCTGGGGATGCCGGAAGCGCCGCAAGCCTTGAGCGATTGGCCCAGTCTCGACTTCGAGGAACCGGACCGGCGCCATCGCTGGCGCCTGGACGGTCCCGGCGGCGAGGAGCGAATCATCGAGCATCGGCCTCGGCTGGTGACCGACGACGTGGGGCTCTTGCACCGGGCGGTGCTCGATGGCCAGGGGGTGGCACGCTTGCCGTTGGTGGCCGCGGGCGCCGATCTGTGCGCCGGGCGTCTGGTGGACGTGTTGCCGGGCTGGGAGCCTCGGGCCGGACTGATCCACGCGGTCTACCCCAGCCGCCGCGGACAGTTACCGTCGGTACGGGCACTGCTCGACTTTCTCGACGGTGCCCTGGACGAGGAGGACGCGCCGCTGCCCAGGGCGTAGGGACGATCGGGGCGCAACGGTGCCTGGCCTGACGAGACGGCCCGTGTCCGGCCGTCGGAAACGACAACGCCACGGCATGGGCCGTGGCGTTGTTGGTGCCGGGGCTCAAGCGGCCCCTGCGGTCTTGCTGGTCCAGCGCCTGATCAGGCGTCCTTTCCGCTGCCCTTGGGCGCTTCAGAGGAGGAGGCCTGCGAGGCCTTGTTGCTCAAGCTCGGCCAGGCGCTCGGGTCCACCTTGCCCTTGAGCTTGGGGAACTCGTCCGGGTTGAAGGTCGGCTCCTGGCCGGCCTTGAGCTGACGCTCGTAGTCGCGGAACAGGGCGAAGGCCAGCGGCGAGAGCAGCAGGATGGCGGTCAGGTTGATCAGTGCCATCATGCCCATGGACAGGTCGGCGAAGTTCCAGATGGTGCCGAGCTGGGCGATCGAGCCGATCATGATCATCGCCAGCACCGCCAGGCGATAGATGAACACCGCGCCCGCAGAGCGACGCGAGCCCGCCAGGTACTCGATGTTGGATTCACCGTAGGAGTAGTTGGCGATCAGCGAGGTGAAGGCGAACAGCAGGATGGCGATGGCCACGAACATGCCGCCCCAGTCACCCACGTGCTCGGACAGCGCGACCTGGGTCAGCTGGATGCCGTTGGGCGCATCACCGCTCTGCAGCGCCGGCTCCGACAGGATGATCACCGCGGCGGTGGCGGTACAGATCACCAGGGTGTCGAAGAACACGCCGAGCATCTGGATAAAGCCCTGGGCCGCCGGATGGTTCGGTCGGGTGCTGGCGGTGGCGGCCACGTTCGGGGCGGAACCCATGCCGGCCTCGTTGGAGAACAGGCCGCGCTTGATGCCCTGCATCATGGCCTGGGCCACGGCGTAGCCGACGGCACCGCCGGCGGCTTCTTCGAGGCCAAAGGCACTGTTGAAGATCAACGCGATGGCGCTCGGCAGCTCATCGATATTCAGCGCCACCACCACCAGAGCGAGGATCAGGTAGAGCAGTGCCATCAGCGGCACGATCAGCTCCGCCACCTTGGCGATGGAGCGCAGGCCGCCGAAGATGATCGGGGTAACCCCCACCAGCAGGGCGATGCCGACGATCCAGGTCGGGATGTTGAATGCCTGCTCCATGGCCTGGGCGATGGAGTTGGCCTGGACGCTGTTGAAGGCGAGACCGAAGGCGATGATCAGACAGATCGAGAAGGCGATGGCCATCCAGCGCTGACCGAGCCCGCGCTCGATGTAGCGGGCCGGGCCGCCGCGGAAGGTCTTGTCGCCGTGGTCGACCTTGTAGGCCTGGGCCAGGGTGGACTCGACGAAGCTGGTGGCCATGCCGACCAGCGCGGTCATCCACATCCAGAAGATGGCGCCGGGGCCGCCCAGATAGATGGCCACGGCGACACCCGCCAGATTGCCGGTACCCACGCGGGCCGCCAGGCTGGTGGACAGGGCCTGGAAGGAGGAAATGCCCTCGCCGCCATCACGGGATCCCTTGAGCAGGGCGAACATATGGCCGAAGAAGCGGAACTGGATGCCGCGGGTCATGACGGTGAAGTAGAGACCGGCGCCGATCAACAGGTAAACGAGCAGTTTACCCCAGATCAGGCCGTTGCCGACGGAGACGGCATCGTTGAACCAGGTGGCGATGGAATCCATGTCAAATTGTCCATTGGGTAGGAATGCGGAGGCCATTCTTCACGAATTGCCGCGTATGACAAGGAGCGTAGAGAAAAGATTGAGATAAGGCGTAGTTTTCGAGAAAAAAGATATAGACTTTAGTCGCATCAAGAAAGGTGCTGTTCTCAATGGCGCCTCAGGCCAGACATGTGAGGCCGAACGAGGTGTCGGTGAGCCCCTTTACCCGGCGCCGTTTCAGTTTATGCCCAGCGATGCCCGAGACAGGCGTTCGACAGCGGGTTGGGCGGCATTCTGTTGGGCGACATTCTGTTGGGCGGCATTCCCCTGGATGACATTCTCCTGAATGGCATTCTGCTGGTGGATGGCGCAGGCCACCCGCAACAGCGATGCCAGGTTAGGCACCTCACCCCGGATCTCGATCACCTCCTGATGCAGCTCGCTGATGAACTGAACCGTGGTCAGATTCTGGCCGGCGGCGATCTCGTTGAGGATATCCCAGAACTCGTTTTCCAGTCTGACGCTGGTCACCGAGCCCTGCAGGCGGATGGAACGGGTGGTGCACTCGTACTTGGCAGGGTCGGTGGAGGCGTACATATGGCACATGGCGTGGTCCTCTCGCTGGCGTCCGGTCGTTATCGATGATGCCGTCTTCTGACCCTGCCTGGCTCTTGCGTCAAGGAGCATTAGACCATGGTCGACGTAGTACCCCAGTGTTACCCGCCGTAGGCGGAGGCGACATAGGCTTTGGAGAGACGCAGTGTCGCATGTGGCGCTTGTCGAATCTGAATTCTACGGCCTGGGGCAAGGAGTCCTGCTATGAAGGGTAGCGCTTTTTCTCGTCGTGTCTTTCTCAAGGCCAGCGGTGGTGTGCTGATGGGCACACTGGCGATGGCCTCCGGTCCCATCGCCCTGCTGGCGCCCAGTCGTAGCTGGGCCATGTCCCTTGAAACCCTGACCAGTCGCCAGGGCCAGGTGCTGCTGGCGATGACGCGTCACATCTTCCCTCACCCAGACCTTGAAGACGCGGTCTACGCCCTGGTGGTCAAGAGTCTGGACACCAAGGCCGCCGATCCCCAGGTCGCGGCCCTGGTAGCCGAAGGTATCGATGTGCTCGACCGTGAGGCGGGTGGTGATTGGCTATCGCTGTCGCCGAGCGAGCGTTTCGCCTTGCTGGAAGCGCGGGCCGGCTCGCCATTCTTCGAACTGGTGCGCGGCGACGCCGTCGTCTCGCTCTATGACAACGATCTGGCCTACGCCCACTTCGGCTACGAGGGTGAGGCGGGCAATCCCGGCTACCTGACGAAGGGCTTCAATGACCTGGACTGGCTGCCGGATCCGCCCCGGCCCGAGGGCGGCTACCTGCCCCATGAAGTACCGGGCTGACGCTGTCGCGGCGCCGGGTGAGACGAGCGTCGTTGCGAGCTGGCCACAGCCACGGACAACAACAGCCAGCTACAGATAACAACAGACAACAACGAACAATACGGACCGATGAGGAGACGTCGTCATGGCCATGACCGACAGTCAGAAGACCTTTGCGCTGGACGATGACAGTGTGGTGGTAGTGATCGGCTCGGGGGCCGGTGGAGGCACCCTGGCGAACGAACTGGCCCAGCAGGGCATCGACGTGGTGGTACTGGAAGCGGGCAAGCTGCACACCACCTCGGACTTTCTGGCCGACGAGTGGGGTGCCTTCAACCAGCTTTCCTGGCTGGACCCGAGGACCACGTCGGGAAGCTGGCGGCTGGCACGGGACTTTCCCAACCTGCCGGCCTGGATCGTCAAGTCGGTGGGCGGCACCACGGTGCACTGGGCCGGTGCCAGCCTGCGCATCCAGCCCCACGAGTTCGAAGCGCTGAGCCACTATGGCGCGGTGGACGGCGCTGACCTGCTCGACTGGCCGCTGTCCTACGAGGAACTGGCACCCTGGTACGATCGTGCCGAGGCGCGCATGGGGGTGACCCGCACCCACGACAACAAGGGGCTGCCGGGCAACAACAATTTCAAGGTGATGTACGCCGGGGCGCAGAAGCTCGGCTATTCCTGCAACACCGGCCATATGGCCATCAACAGCGAGATCCGCGATGGCCGGGCGCCCTGCCAGCAGCGCGGCTTCTGCTTCCAGGGCTGCAAGACCCAGGCCAAGTGGTCGACGCTCTATACCGAGCTGCCCAGAGGCATCGCCACCGGACACCTGGAGCTGCGGCCCGAGTCGCATGTGGCGCGTATCGAGCATGACGACGAGGGTCGTGCCAAGGCGGTGGTCTACTTTGATAGCGAGGGCCGCGAACAGCGACAGAAGGCCCGGGTGGTGGCGGTGGCCGGCAACTCCATCGAGACGCCGCGGCTGTTGTTGAATTCCATGAGCAGTCGTTTCCCCAAGGGGCTTGCCAATGGGGCAGACAAGGTCGGACGCTACTACATGCGCCATATGACGGGGTCGGTCTACGCCACCTTCGACGAGCCGGTGCACATGTATCGCGGCACCACCATGGCCGGCATCATCTCCGATGAGGCGCGCCATGATCCGTCGCGGGGCTTTGTCGGTGGCTACGAGATGGAGACGCTGTCGCTGGGGCTGCCGTTCATGGCTGCCTTCCTCGATCCCGGCGCCTGGGGCGAGCGTTTCGCCGGCGCGATGGACCAGTATGATCATATGGCCGGGATGTGGCTGGTGGGGGAGGATCTGCCCCAGGCCAGCAACCGCATCACCCTGAACCCGGAGGTGACCGATCGTTTCGGCCTGCCGGTGGCCAACGTGCACTACGACGATCACCCCAACGACGTGGCCATGAGGCAGCACGGGTATCAGCAGGGCAAGGCGCTGTACGAATCGGTGGGGGCGCGGGATGTCTACGAGGTGCCGCCCTATCCCTCGACCCACAACCTGGGTACCTGCCGCATGAGCGAGCGCCCCGAGGACGGCGTCTGCAACGGCTACGGCCAGACCCATGAGGTGGCGAACCTGTTCATCTCCGATGGCAGTCAGTTCACCACCTCGGCGTCGGAAAACCCGACCCTGACCATCGTCTCGCTGGCCCTGCGTCAGGCAGAATATATCGCGCAGCAGATGGCCGAGCAGGCGATCTGACGACCCCTGAACGACAATCGACCCCTCATCCAAGGAGACCGAGATGCACGACAATTTCCAAGGCGAACAGCACCCCGGCGTGGAGCCGGCCCCCGAGGCCACGCGCGGTTTTCGCCTCAATCACAGCATGCTGAGGGTCAAGGATCCCGAGGTGTCCCTGGCGTTCTATTCGCGGGTCTTCGGCATGAGCGTGCTGAGGCGCCTGGACTTCGAGGAAATGCAGTTCTCGCTGTACTTTCTCGCCAACCTCGAGGCGGATGATCAGGTTCCCGAGGACGCCGCCGCCCGCTCCACCTGGACCTTTCAGCAGCGCGGACTGCTCGAGTTTACCCACAACTGGGGCAGCGAGGAGCAGGAAGGGCGGATCTACCACGACGGCAACGCCGAGCCCCAGGGCTTTGGTCATATCTGCTTTGCGGTGCCGGATCTGCACGCGGCGGTGGCCTGGTTCGATGAAAACGACGTCGAGTTCATCAAGCGCCCCGAGCAGGGCAAGCTGAAGGACGTGGTCTTCGTCAAGGACCCGGACGGCTACTGGATCGAGGTGGTGCAGCCGAGCCTGATGGCGAACATGGGCGACGCCTGAAGCGGTTATCTAACGCCAAGTCCCGGCGGCATCGGGTCGGGGCCATCGCGGCCCGTCCGTCGGACTCAGCCCGCCTGCGTTGGCAGGCAGTGCGGCAGGCTGTCACGCAGGCTGCGCGGATTGAGGCCCAGGTCGGCGAAGCTGCCGACGCCGTTGGCGACCAGGTTGTCCTCGCTGATCAGCCACAGGGTATCGCGGGTCAGCGGCGGCGAGGGCAAGGGCGAAAGGGCCATTGCCAGGGCGTGCCACAGGGGCAGGGGGACCTTGATGAACCTGGGCTCTCTGCCGAGGTGTCGCGCCACTTGGGTGACCAGATCGCGGTAGCGCAGCGGGTCGGGCCCGCCCAGTTCGTAAAGTGCCCTGGGCAGGCTCGCCCGGGTGGCCAGGCGTGCCAGGGCGCTGGCCAGATCACCCACGTGGAGCGGTTGCAGGCGCATCTCTCCGGCGCCAAACAGCGGCACCAGGGGCATCTTCACCAGCCTTGCCAGGGTCGCCACCAGGCCTGACTGCTGGCCATAGAGGGCGCTGGGGCGAACGATGACCGCACGCGGTATCTCGCCCATCACCGCCTGTTCGCCTCTCGCCCTGGCGCGCACGTAGGGCGAGGGCGAATCGAGCCGGGCGCCGATGCCGGACAGCAGCACATAGCGATCGATGCCCGCCTCCCGGGCGAGCCGCGCCAGCCTGGCGGCGCCCTCGACATGCACCTGCTCGAAGCTGCGCTTGCCACTCTCGCGGTAGAGGCTGACCGCATTGATCACCGCGCTGGCCCCCTCAAGGGCCGCCTTGAGGCTCTCCGGATCCTCGATATCCGCCTGGATCGCCTCGACCGGATCGCCGTCTTCCACCTCTTCCGGAAGTCTCGGGTGGCGGGCCACCACGCGGACCGCATGGCCCGCGAAGTAGAGCTCGCGCACGACGGCAGCACCGACAAAGCCGGTGCCACCGATCACCACCACCGGACGTGTGCGGTCACTCATGACGTCCTTTTGCCCTCATGCTGGCGCAGGGCATCCTGCAGGCGTTCCACCGCCAGAAAGAGCTGGCGCCTGGGTTGGGCGCCGGACAGGATGCCGGCGTGTTCGCCGTCGACCAGAAAGCGCAGCGCCGGAACACCGTGAACCCCCAGCGCCTGACCTTCCTCGCGGGAAGCTTGTACCGCCTCGCGGTCTTCACCGGCGGCAAGACTCGCTTCGAGTGCCGCGCCGTCCAGCCCCAGTTGATTGGCGATCTCGGCCAGGGCGCCGGGATCCGACAGGTCCAGGCTATCTTCGAAGAAGCCGCTGAACAGGGCCTTTCGCAGCGCAGCGACCTGGCTGGCTGACGGGGTGTCGCGATAGCGGCGCTCGGCCCAGGCCAGCGTTTCCAGGGCCAGACGCGAGCGTGGTTGGATGTTCGGCTGGCGCATGCTCAGACCTCGCTCCTGAGCCATCGGCAGCACCGCGTCTCGCCACAGCTCGTTCAGGTAGTCGCAGTGGGGATCGAGGGCAGGTTCCGGCTCGGGGCGCAGCTCGAAGGGGCGCCAGACGACGCGGATGTCATGACCGAACCTGTCTTCCAGCGCCTCCAGTTCGGGCAACTCCAGGTAGCAGAACGGGCAGCGCAGATCGCTGAAGACCTCCAGGGTCAGGCGTGGGGGAGCGGGCGGGGTCGGCATGCAACTCTCCTGGGTGGCGGTACGTGGGCCCGGACGGCAATGGGATCGACCCTAGCTTGACGATTGATGACGCCGAAGTGAAGCGCCGACGTCAGCTAGGCTCGATGCTGGCGAAGCTGCGTCAGCCGTGATCACCGGCTGAGGCGACGTCTGCCTGGTGGGGCTGTGCAGCGGATCCTCGTGTGGAGCCTTACGAATCGTCGTCAGTTGGACGGGCGTCGCGCAGATCCAGGGCGCCGGCGCGCTTGACGGCACGGATGGCAAAGCTCGAATCCACGGTATTGACCATGGGCAGGGTCTGCAGCTGTCGCACCCAGCGCTCGTAGCCTTTCAGGTCGGCGCTGACGATCTGCAGCAGATAGTCGAAGGCGCCGGACACGGTGTGGCACTCGATGACTTCGGGCATGTCTGCCACGGCGGCTTCGAAGGCTTCCACCAGGGCGTCCTGGTGGCGGCTGAGCTTGACGTGGACGAACACCGTCAGCCCCAGCCCCAGGCGTTCGCGGTCCAGCTCGGCGCGGTAGCGCTGGATCAGCCGCTGTTGCTCCAGCCGGCGTATGCGCCTGGCGCAGGGTGACGGCGACAGCCCCACCCGCTCGGCCAGTTGGTGGCTGGTGAGTCGTGCATCCTGCTGGAGCAGGGCGAGCAGATGGCGATCGATACGGTCCAGTTTTTTCAACGGATTGGCTCAATCTTGCGGGTCGAAGAAAAATATTGGCATGTCCTGCCAATATGGGTCCAGCGCGTCGTTGTCTTTGCCTGCATTTGCCCGACCGTTGGCGGCAGACTGAGGGTCAGCAGGGGGCTCGTTCAGGCGCCCATCGAACCTCACGGAGTTCTTTCATGTCGTCTTCCTTGACCCAGGTGGCACCGCTTGTCGCCTCTCCCCGGCGCGCCCTGTTGGGGGTCGCCGCTGCACTGGGGGCGGTGCTGATCTGGTCGTGCTACTTCCTGTCGCTGCGCCAAGGGGCGCTGTCACCACTGGGAACGCTCGACCTGACCCTGTTTCGCTACGCCGTGCCTGGCCTGGCGCTGCTGCCGTTGGCGCTGCGTCGGCGCCAGCGTCTGCTGGCGGTCAACCCGGTGTGGCTGGTCGGCATGATGGCCGGCGCCGGCATACCCTTCTTCCTGCTGGGGGCGGTGGGCATGGGGCTGGCCCCGGTGGCCCACGGCAGCACCCTGATCCCCGGGGCAGCGCCGCTGTTCGTCAGTACCCTGGCGGTTTGGGTCTTCGCTCAGCCGTTGTCGCGGGGGCGTGCCGCCGGCCTGGTCGCCATCGGACTCGGCGTCGTCTGCCTGCTGGCGTCCGGGGGACAGGGCTCGCAGAGCCTGCTGCTGGGGCAGGGCATGTTCCTGCTGTCCAGCGTGATGTGGGCGGTGTTCACCCTCAGCGTGCGTCAGAGCGGTCTGTCGGCGCTCGAGGCCACGGCGGTGGTCACGGTGCCCAGTGGACTGGTCATTGTGCTGACGGTGATCGGGCTCGAGGCGAGCGGGGCGGGGGGGCTGTCCCTGCATCTGGTGCCCACGAAGGAGTGGCTGGTGCAGTTGGTGGTGCAGGGCATCCTGGTGGGGCTGGGGTCTGGCCTGCTGATGGGCGTGGCGATTCGACGGCTGGGGGCCGAGGCGACCTCGGCGCTGGGCTCGCTTACCCCGGTGGCGGCCACGGCGCTGGCCTGGTGGGCGCTGGACGAGACGATCGGTGGGGTCACGGCGGTGGGCATGCTGATGGTGGTGTCCGGCGTGATGATTGCCAGCCGTGGCCGTTGATGGCGCGGCGGTCATTCGAGCAGTGCTGAACCAGAGACACCGCCCGTAGGCGGTGTCTGGGTCAATCGTCCAGCAAGGGCAATCAGCAATCAGCCCAGGCGCACCAGCATCTTGCCGGTGTTGGCCCCCTTGAATAGGTCGAGGAAGGCTTCCGGCGTGGCCTCGAGGCCCTCGCGCACGGTCTCCTGGTAGTCGATCTCGCCGGCCGCGACCTTGGGACCGACGTCCTTGAGAAAGGCCGGGTAGTTGTCCCAGTGCTCGAACACGATAAAGCCCTGCATGCGCGCTCGGCGAATCAGGATCATCGCCAGGTTGGCCGGTCCCGGTGCCGGGCCTTCATCGTTGTAGCGGGAAATCATGCCGCACACGGCGATGCGGGCGCCGACCCTGAGGTTGTTCAGCGCGGCTTCCAGGCAGACACCGCCGACGTTCTCGTAGTAGACATCGAAACCGTCCGGGCAGGCCTTGGCCAGATCCTCGCTGAGGGTGGCGGCGTCCTTGTCGCGGTAGTCCACCGCGATCACGCCCTGGGACTCGAGCCAGTCGCGCTTCTTCTGGCTGCCGGCCAGGCCGACCACAACACCACCCTTGGCCTTCGCCAGCTGTACCGCCAGAGAGCCCACCGCGCCGCTGGCGGCGCTGACCAGCACATTGTCACCCTGCTGCATCTCGGCGATGGCATTCAGGCCGGTCCAGGCGGTCATCCCCGGCATGCCCAGCACGCCCAGGTAGGCCTGTTCCGGCACGTCCAGATCGGGCAGGGCGGTCACGCCGTCGGCGGGCAGTTGGGCCACGTCTCGCCAGCCACCCATGTGGCTGACCTTGTCACCCACCTTGAAACGATCGTCACCGGATTCGATGACCTCGCCGACGGCGGCTCCTTCCAGCGGTGCCTCGAGTTCGAAGGGTTCGATATAGGTGGTGACACCGCTCATGCGCCCACGCATGTAGGGGTCCACCGACAGCCAGCGATTGCGGATGCGCACTTCACCGTCAGCCAGCGCCGGCAGTTCCTGCTGCTTGAGCTTGAAGACGTCCTGGCTGGGGGTGCCGGTGGGATACTCGCTGATGGTGTAGTAGTTCGACTGCATCATGCCTCCTTTGCGTGATGAACCGGAAGTCGATTGGCTGTCGTTCCGGAGAGTGCGAAGCGTGGCCGAGGGTCGCTCGGATTCACGCCTCGCTCCGTGATCATCGATAGGTGTACGGTCGCCACAATAGACCAGTCGGTCTGTTTCGTAAAGGGGGCGATTGTCTTCCTGGGTCCGAGGTCTATTCACTACGACTGTGCCGAATCAGCGAGGTTCCCCGAGGAGCGCCATGGACAGGGCGTGGCGGCAGGGCGCCACCCAATCATGACTAAAGTCTAAAGGCGTTTGAAACACGTTTTCGTCAAGCTATGTCGGACATAGCCTGTAGCACCGTCCGACACACGGCGCTACATGTCCGATTTCTCTCGTTCCCTGTATGGATGGCTCCATGTCGGCAAGTTCCACTTCCACGCGTCGCGCGCGCCCGGACATCGCCGATGCCCTGGCCGAGGCGATCTTCGCCGGTGAGTATGCGCCGGGGGACTTCCTGCCCAGGGAAGTGGATCTGTGCGAGCGCTTCGAAGTCAGTCGCTCCACCGTGCGCAGTGCGCTGCAGGTGCTGGTGGCGGCGGGCATGATCACGCGAATCTCGGGCCAGGGATCTCGGGTACAACCGCTGGAGGGCTGGCACCTGCTGGACCCCAGAGTCAGTGGCTGGCTGGCGCGCTTTGCCCATCCCAATCCGGTGATCCAGCGCGAAGTCTTCGCCTTTCGCGTGGCGGTGGAGCCCTTTGTCGCCCGTCTCGCCGCCGAGCACGCCACCGCCGCCGATCTGCTGGCCATCGAGACGGCCTATGAGGGCATGATCGAAGCGCTGGCCAACGATGATCTACGCTTTGATGGCAAGAGCCACGACGAGTATGACGTGGCCTTTCATGAGGCGATCTTTACCGCATCGCACAATCTGGTGTGGGCCCAGATCAGCCACGTTCTCAAACCCGCCATCGCGCTGCTGGTGGAACGCTCCAACCACAGCGCCGACAGGCTCAACGACAGCATGGATCGTCACCGCCGGGTGATGGAGGCGATCCGGCTTCGCCAGCCGCAGGAAGCCGCCCGAGCGGCTCTCGCGGTACTGGAGCGCACCGGGCAGGACCTGGGTCTTGAAGGGGTGACAAGGTCGCCCGCCACGATCGAGACCACCTTCGACGCTCCCGAATTCCCTGCAACTCGCCAACAAGAAGGATGAGATTCCCATGATGGCAAGCACCAAGCTCAAGTTCTCTGGTTTCGCGCTCACGACGTTGGGCGCGGCGATCCTCGCGACAACGGCGACCTCTGCCCAGGCGGCCGAGTACGAGTGGACCTTCCAGACCTCCGAGACCGCGGGTGAGCCGCAGTTCGAGATGAAGAAGGCCTGGGCCGACAACGTCGAGACCATGTCCAACGGCCGCATCTCCATCGAGATCCTGCCGGTCAACGCCGTGGTCCAGGCCAACCAGACCCTGCAGGCCGTGCAGTCCGGCATTCTTCAGGGCCACCTGACCGACCCGAGCTACTTCACCGGCCAGAACCCGGCCTTCGGCATGATCGGCAACCTGGTAGGCGCCTGGAGCGATCCCTACGACTTCCTCGACTACATGAACAACGCCGGTGGCGAAGAGCTCTACAACAAGCTGGTCGAACCTTACGGCGTCCACCTGATCGGCGCCGCCGCCACCGGCCTCGAGTCGCTGCCGTCGACCAAGCCGGTGCGCTCCATCGACGACATGCAGGGTCTCAAGCTGCGTGCACCCGAGGGCATGGTCTACAACATCTTCGAGGCCGCCGGCGCGACTCCGGTCAACCTGCCGGGCTCCGAGGTCTATACCGGCCTCGAGAAGGGCGTCATCGACGCCGCCGACTACACCGTGTTCGCCACCAACCAGGCCCAGGGGCTGCACGAGTTCGCGCCGTACCCGCTGTACCCGGGCTTCCACTCGCTGCCGATGGTGGCGGTGTCGCTCAACAAGGACGTCTGGGACAGCCTCTCCGATGACCTGAAGGGCATCCTCGAGACCTCGGTCGACGCCCTGGCCTACGAGATGGTGGCCGAGCTCAAGACCCGCGACATGGAAGCCGTGCGCGAGGCCCGCCAGAACCCGGATATCGAGATCATCGACCTGCCGCAGGAGGAGCGCGTGGCGTTCCGCAATATCGCCAAGCAGGAGTGGGAGAACTGGGCCGAGAAGAACGAGATCACCCAGGAATTCTACGAGTCCGTGGTGGCCTACCTCGAGAACCACAACCTGCTGTAAGCCTCGCTGGCGTACGCCAGTGGAACCCGGGGCGGTGCCGAGGCACCGCCCCCTCCTTTTCATCTTGCGATGTCCGCGCCCGTTGGGGCGATAGATCACGGGCGTCGCGATACATCAATGTCGAGGATGTCTCATGAGTGACGAGACACGTGCAGGGCCTGGGCCCGACCCATCACCCGATCCGTCAATGGACAAGACGCCCGAGCGTGCCCCCGATGTGGTGCGCAGTCGGTTCGACCGTGGCGTGGTTCGGGTGGCCCAGTTCGCCGCCTGGCTGGTGTTCATCGCCATGGCCATCAGCGTCTATGAGGTGATCATGCGCTATGGCTTCGGCGCGCCCACCTCCTGGGTCCACGAGACCGTGGTCATGCTGGTGGCGGTCAGCTTCTGTCTCGGCGGCCCGGCCGCGCTGGCCTCCAACCGCCATATCCGGGTCAAGGTGCTCTACGACGCCGTGGGCCCGAGGTTCCGGCTGTGGCTCGATCGCTTCAATGACCTGGTCACCTTCGGCTTCTGCCTGGGCATGACCTACGCCGCCTGGGTGATGTTCTATGGCGCCTCCCACAACCCCCTCGGCGAGTGGCAACTGGAGCGCTCCGGCACCTCCTGGAACCCGCCGTTCCCCGCCCTGGTCAAGGGCATGATCCTCGCCGCGGTGGCGATCATGTGCGTCCAGGCGCTGATTCACCTGATCCAGTCGATCAAGGGCAAGCCCGCCCCCGACGCACCCGAAGGAGGCGCTGACTGATGAGCATCGCAGACGGAACCCTGCTGCTGGTCGGCGCCATCTTCGCGCTGCTGGTCACCGGCCTGCCGCTGGCCTTTATCACCGGCCTGGTGGCGCTGGCCTT